>CAYVDQ010000044.1:0-9685 GCA_964450615.1 uncultured Eubacteriales bacterium
AAAAGCGCGGTATGCCGTTTGGCGTACCGCGCTTTTTCATGTCTGTGGTGGGACTCGAACCCGGAGTGCTTGGGATAAACGCTAGGTGCTTTACCGACTGAGCGTGGCGAAGTCGGTGGGCGCGTTGCCGAGCGCTCGCGGTGCGAGATACAGCGAGGCAAAAGCGGGTGCCGCGGTCGAAATTTGCCGCCAACAGGCGAAACAAATTTCGGGCACCGCAAACGGAAACCTGACTTTTAATCGAAGCAGGTGCGGGCGGATGTGGAATCCGCCCTTACAAGGTGGGGGTTGATTAGTGTGGCTCGTCATCCTTGACGATAAAATCTTCTTTTTCAATTAGAGACTTTAATTCTTGCAAACAAATACGCTGACATTCCCATAAGTGGTCCAAACCATCTTTTTTGTGATATTTTCAACCCACTTTCGTCAAAAACGGACAAGTCCCCACAAAACAAAATTAGACCTTGCAAATAGGTTAGTACAAGCAACTCATAGATTCCATTGCACAGCGTATCAGTGTCTTCCCATTGTATAATCGGCATCGTATTTCTCCTTTCACTTTTTGCGGTTTCAGTATATCACATTAACCGATTTGGCACAATATAAAAATGTGCCAAAATGGAAAATAGCTGTTTGTATAAATGTGCTAAAATGGTTAAAAAGGAGGGCGAGTGCTATGCTTGGACAACGGTTGCGTGCTGCCAGAAAACGCGAAAAGATGACCCTTGAAGAGGTGGCACGGAAATTGAATACATCGCATACAACGATTTCTCGTTACGAACAAGAAAAGCGCAAACCCGATCCGGGTGCACTTCGTGCTTTTTGCGAATTATATGATGTATCGGCGGATTACTTGTTGGGACTTTCCAAAAATATGCCCTATCCGGATGAATGACGAACCGAGCGTGTATACGCTCGGTTCTTTTGTGGATATGACAAGGTGCGGTGTAATGTATTGCGTTTTGGGTGTCTGTGTGATACACTAAAATCAAGATAAGGAGTGATGACCTTGACCATGCAGGACATCTTATCAAAAGTGGATCATACCTTGTTAGCACAGGATGCAACGTGGGAACAAATACAAGCTCTTTGCGATGATGGGTTGCAATATGGTACGGCATCGGTGTGCATTCCCGCCTCTTTTGTGCGGCGGGCAAAACTCTATGTCGGCGAGCGCCTACCCATCTGTACCGTAATCGGCTTTCCAAACGGGTACAGTACCACCGCTGTAAAAATTTTCGAGACCGAGGACGCGGTGCAAAACGGTGCGGACGAGATCGATATGGTCATCAATATCGGATGGTTGCGCGATCGCCGTTATACCGATATATTGGCGGAAATCAAGGCGGTGAAAACGGCTTGCCACGGTAAATTACTTAAGGTTATCATCGAAACCTGCTTGCTCACCGAGGAAGAAAAGATCGCGATGTGTGATATTGTGTCACAGTCGGGCGCAGACTATATCAAGACCTCGACAGGTTTTTCCAAGGCGGGAGCAACGCGTGAGGATGTTGCGCTGTTTGCCGCGCATGTTGCGCCGCACGTGAAGATCAAGGCGGCGGGCGGCATTGCTACCGTGCAGGATGCCGAGGATTTTATTGCACTCGGTGCCGACCGCCTGGGAACCAGTCGTCTTATCAAACTTGCAAAGGAACGGATTCAATGAAACGCGTATTTTTGATCGTATTGGACGGTTGCGGTACGGGCGCGTTACCGGATGCCGCTTCATTTGGCGATGAGGGTGCGCATACCTTGAAAAGCTGTTATGCTACCGGTAAACTCTGTGTGTCGAACTTGAAAAAATTGGGGCTCGGCAATGTGGCGGGACTGGAATTTCTCGGAGGTGAATCGTCGCCGCTTGCGGCGTACGGTCGTATGGCGGAGCACTCCAACGGCAAGGATACTACCACCGGTCACTGGGAACTTGCAGGGCTTGTTAGTGATAAGCCAATGCCCACCTATCCGAATGGATTTCCCGAGGAGATCATCGACGAATTCAAAAAGCGTACCGGTAGGGGTGTGCTGTGCAACAAGCCGTATTCCGGAACACAGGTTATCCAAGATTACGGCGATGAGCACGTCAAAAGCGGCGACTTGATTGTCTATACCTCCGCGGACAGCGTGTTCCAGATCGCCGCACACGAGGAGATCGTGCCGGTGGAAACGCTGTATGAGTATTGCCGTATCGCGCGAGAGCTGCTGTGCGGTGAACACGCGGTAGGGCGGGTGATCGCACGCCCGTTTGCGGGGCGGAACGGTGCGTATACGCGCACGGCAAACCGCCATGATTTTTCATTGCAACCGCCGAGAGTTACGATGCTTGATGCGCTCAAAACTGCCGGTAAAGCGGTGATCGCGGTGGGCAAGATTACGGATATTTTTGCAGGGCGCGGTGTTACCGAAACCATCCTGACTCACGGGAATGACGAGGGGATGCAGGCGACCGCTAAAGCCGCACAGCGCGCGTTTGAGGGCTTGTGCTTTACGAATTTAGTGGATTTTGATATGGTATACGGTCATCGCAACAACGCGACCGGCTATACCGAGGCGCTGAATGCGTTTGATGCATGGCTCGGCGAATTTTTACCGCAACTGCAAAACGAGGATCTGTTGATCATCACTGCCGATCACGGCTGTGATCCGGGTGATATCAGCACCGACCATACCCGCGAATACGTACCGCTATTGATGTATGGGAACGCTATCATACCGCACGATGTGGGGACGTGCACCACTTTTGCGGATGTTGCCGCGACGGTATGTGCATACCTGGGTGTGGATTACAAAACGGTGGGGGTGAGTGTACTGTGAAAGGAACTTTAGCGAATGCCGCAAGAGAGGCAATGCTTTTGGCGTATGCGCCGTATTCGGGGTACTGCGTCGGGGCGGCACTGTTGTGTGCGGATGGGTCGGTGTACACCGGCTGTAACATTGAAAACGCGGGTTACAGCGCCACCAACTGCGCGGAGCGCACCGCCTTTTTCAAGGCGGTCAGCGACGGCAAGCGGGAGTTTATCGCCATCGCGGTATGCGGCGGAAAGGGTGGTAAGCTTACGGATGCGATTGTATCGCCTTGCGGTGTGTGCCGACAGGTGATGCGTGAGTTTTGCAAGGATGATTTTCAGATTCATCTTGTGACGGATACCACGATCCGCACCATGACACTCGCCGAGTTGTTACCGCTCAGCTTCGGACCGGATACTCTTAAAGTGTAAAAAAAGAAGCGTCGTTTGACGCTTCTCATTCTTTTCATAACAATTTAAATTCCTTTTTATGACTTTCCAGAACACCCTCGCGGCGCAGCTTGCTGATCTCGGCAGACAGACCGCTTCGGTCAACCTCCAAATAATCCGCCAGCTCCTGACGGTCGAACGGAATTGAGAATCGATGACTGCCCGCTTTTTTGGCTTGGAACATCAGGTACGCCATCAGCTTGTCGCGGGTGGTGCGCTTTGACGTGATCTCAATCTTTTGATGAAACAAAATGGTCTTGGTTGCGAGATCTTTCATCAGATTAAAAATCAACTGTTGATGAAATCCGCAATTATTCCGGCAGGTGTGCAGAATATGATCGCAACTGATCAGCATCACGTCACACGGCTCGTTGGCAATGACACTGACAGGGATGGCACCGATTTCGGCACAGGCAAACGCCTCGGCGAACATCTCTGCCGGTCCGATACCGGACAGGATAGTGCGGTTGCCGTAATAGTCGATCTGCACGATCTGCGCGGAGCCGGATAACACGATGCCGATGTATTTGGCGGGATTACCCTCTGCCATAATGGTATACTTTTTATCAAACGATACTACCTTGGCACCGAGGCAGTTTAGCATCGTCAGCAGGCGATCCTCTTCAATACGATCAAAAAGCGGACATTTTTTTAAAATTTCCCAATATTTTTTCATAAAATTTCTCCATTTGTTGAAAATTCAACAGAAATTCCGTGATTAGTATACTATACTGAGCACAGAAAAGCAAGGAGGAATTATGATGCTGAGAAAAATTATCAAAATCGATGAAGATAAATGCAACGGTTGCGGCGCGTGCGCGGCAGCGTGCCACGAGGGTGCGATCGAAATGATTAACGGAAAAGCCAAACTCACCCGCGAGGATTACTGTGACGGACTGGGAGACTGCTTGCCGGCGTGCCCGACCAACGCGATCACCTTTGAGGAGCGGGAGGCACCCGCGTACGATGAGGAGGCGGTGCGTCAGGCAAAGATGAAGCAGTTCGTCGTCAAGCTGCCCTGCGGCTGTCCCGGCACACAGTCCAAAGCGATCAAGCGCGAGGCGGCAACCCCGATCAAGTCGGGTGCAGTTTCCAGTCAGCTGTCGCAGTGGCCGTGCCAGATCAAGTTGGTGCCGGTGAACGCGCCGTATTTTGAAAATGCTAACCTGTTGATCGCGGCGGATTGCACGGCGTTTGCTTACGGAAATTTCCACGACGAGTTTATTCGCAACCACATCACCTTGATCGGTTGCCCGAAGCTGGACGAGGGCGATTACGCCGAAAAACTGACGCAGATCATTGCGAACAACAACATTAAGAGTGTCAAAATCGTCCGTATGGAGGTGCCGTGCTGCGGTGGGCTTGAAAACGCCGTTAAGCGTGCCTTACAGGCGAGCGGCAAGTTTATTCCGTGGCAGGTCGTTACCGTCACGACCGACGGAAAAATTTTGGACTGATGTTGTAAACACGGGCAAAATATGGTAAACTAACAAATGAGGTGACAGCTATGTTTATCACGAATGACATTCAGTATATCGGGGTCAACGATCACAAGGTTGACCTGTTCGAAGGACAGTATACCGTACCCAACGGTATGTCATATAATTCTTATGCAATCCTGGATGAGAAGATCGCGATCCTGGATACCGTGGACGTGAATTTTACGCACGAATGGTTGGACAATCTGCAAAACGTCTTGGACGGACGCCAGCCGGATTATCTGATCGTGCAACATATGGAGCCGGATCATTCCGCCAATATCGTAAACTTCGTCAAAGCGTATCCCGCGGCACGCATCGTATCGTCTGCGAAAGCGTTTGCGATGATGAAAAACTTTTTCGGCACAGATTTTGCCGATCGTCAGATCGTGGTGGGCGAGGGGGATACCCTGTCGCTCGGTAAGCACGAGTTGACCTTTGTGACTGCGCCGATGGTGCACTGGCCGGAGGTTATCGTCACTTACGACAGCACAGATAAGGTGTTGTTCTCGGCGGACGGTTTCGGCAAGTTTGGTGCACTGGATGTTGAGGAGGACTGGGCGTGCGAGGCCAGACGGTACTACATCGGCATCGTTGGAAAATATGGTGCACAGGTGCAGAATCTGCTCAAAAAGGCGGCGGGATTGGATATTCAGATTATCTGCCCGCTTCACGGACCGATCCTCAAGGAAAACCTCGAGTATTATCTCGGGTTGTATAACACCTGGTCGAGTTACCAGCCCGAAGAAGAGGGTATTGTGATCGCGTATACCTCGGTATATGGTAACACCAAAAAAGCGGTGCTGCAATTGGCAGAGAAGCTCAAAGCCAACGGTTGCCCGAAAGTAGTTGTCAACGACCTCGCCCGTTGCGATATGGCAGAGGCGGTTGAAGATGCGTTCCGTTACAGCAAATTGGTACTCGCGACCACAACCTATAACGCGGAGATCTTTCCGTTTATGCGGGAGTTTATCAACCACCTTGTTGAGCGAAATTACAGCAACCGCACGGTCGCATTGATCGAAAACGGAAGCTGGGCGCCGCTTGCCGCTAAGGTGATGCGAGGGATGTTGGAAAAGAGCAAAAATCTCACTTTTACCGAGACGACGGTAAAGATCCTCTCGGCGCTGAATGAGGAAAGCACCGCGCAGCTCGATGCGTTGGCTGAGGAACTGTGCCGTGAATATTTGGCACAGCAAGATCAAACCGCCAACAAAAACGATTTGACGGCACTGTTTAAAATCGGTTACGGCTTGTATGTGGTGACTTCAAACGACGGTAAAAAAGATAACGGCTTGATTGTTAACACCGTCACACAGGTGACTGACACCCCGAATCGTATCGCGGTTACCATTAACAAAGCGAATTATTCGCATCATGTGATTAAGCAGACCGGCAAAATGAATATCAACTGCTTGACGGTGGATGCGCCGTTTAAAGTGTTTGAGGCGTTTGGTTTTGTCAGCGGCCGCAACGTAGATAAGTTTGCGAACTGCGAACCGTTGCGTTCGGATAACGGACTGGTGTTCCTGCCGCGATATATCAATTCGTTTATGTCGCTGAAAGTGGAACAATACGTCGATCTTGACACACACGGCATGTTTATCTGCTCGGTGACCGAGGCGCGTGTACTGTCCGATCGCGAAACGATGACCTACGCGTATTATCACGAAAGTGTCAAGCCGAAACCGAAAACAGACGGCAAAAAAGGGTTTGTGTGCAAGATCTGTGGTTATGTGTACGAGGGCGAAACGTTACCTGATGATTTTATCTGCCCCTTGTGCAAGCACGGTGCTGCGGATTTTGAACCGATACAATAATTGAAGTAGGAGGCATTCTGTTATGAAAAAGTATGTTTGTGACGTTTGTGGTTGGGAGTACGACGAGGCGGTCGGCGATCCGGATAACGGTATCGCGCCCGGCACGAAATTTGAAGATCTTCCCGATGATTTTGTCTGCCCGCTGTGCGGCGTAGGCAAGGATAACTTCAGCGAAGTATAAAGCAAAACGCGCGGGGGGTCCTTTCGGTGACTCTCCGCGCGCTTTTTAGGAGTGGAGCAATATGGAACTTGTGTTGTTAACAGCACTGGGTGTCGGCGGTGCGACGGTGTTTGGATCGCTGATCGGTTTTGCGTTTAAAAAAATCTCTCATCGCTTTTCCGATATTGTGTTGTCCTTTGCGGCGGGTGTGATGCTTGCCGCGGCGGTACTCGGGCTGATTCTGCCCTCGCTGGAATACGGCGGCAACTGGGGCTTGTTGATTACGGTGGCAGGTGTGTTCACGGGTGCGGTGTGCTTAAATTTGATCGATAAGCTGGTGCCGCACCTACATAAACTGGTCGGTCCCGACATCGAAGCACACAACAACGCGAACCTGAGTAAAGTGCTGTTATTCGTAACCGCGATCGCCATTCACAACCTGCCGGAGGGTATTGCGGCAGGCGTCGGCTTCGGCTCGGGGGATACTTCGCAGGCGCTCGTCATCGCCGGCGGTATCGCGCTGCAGAACATTCCGGAGGGGATGGTTATCATCGGCCCGATGCTATCTGCAGGAGTTGCCCCGCGCAAGGTGTTTGTGTGCGCGATGATTACCGGCTTAGTGGAAGTGGTCGGTGCGTTGCTCGGATATTTTGCGGTGAGCATCGCGTCTGCGATCTTGCCGTTTGCCTTGGCATTTGCCGGCGGTACGATGCTGTATGTTATCAGCGACGAGATGATTCCCGAAACCCACGCGCACGGCAGCGAGCGGGGCGCGACTTACGCCCTACTCGTTGGGTTCTGTGTGATGCTCGCCACCGACGTGCTGCTTGCATGAATTAGGATTTATTTTAAAAAATGCGATTCCGCCGTTGACAAACACGGCGGAATCTTTTATAATAGGTGCGTTGCACGGAGAGTTGTCCGAGTGGTCGAAGGTGCAGCACTCGAAATGCTGTGTACGAAAGTACCTAGGGTTCGAATCCCTAACTCTCCGCCAAAAACAAGAAGAAGCCGTCCCTTTTGGGACGGCTTCTTCTTGATATCAATACTTTGTCAAATGTCCTGCGGTGCGAAGGGCAGGGAATCCCCACTGACGCAGCACCTCGTATACACCGACGGCGACGGTGTTGGACAGGTTCAGCGAGCGCGCCGCATCGTCATCCAGCATCGGCAGACGGACGCAAGACTCCGGGTGCTCGTGTAACAGCTCCTCCGGCAAACCGGCGGTTTCCTTGCCGAAGACCAGGTACGCGCCGTCGGGATAGTCGACGTCGGAATAAATGTGCGTGCCTTTCGTGGTGAAATAGAAAAACGGGCCGCTGTTTTTCTCAAAAAAATCGGCTAAGTTCTCATAATAGGTGATGTCCAACAAGTGCCAGTAATCTAAGCCGGCCCGTTTGAGTTTTTTATCGTCGATGGTAAAGCCCATCGGTTTGACGATGTGCAAGCGACTGCCGGTGGCGGCGCAGGTGCGGCTGATGTTACCGGTGTTCTGCGGGATCTCGGGTTCGACCAACACAATATTGAGTTGCGGCATGGAAACTTCCTCCGTTTTTTCGGTAGTAACTGTCCTTTATTTTAACGCATTTCGGGCGACTGTGTCAAGCAAGGCTCTTATTACAGCGAAAAACACCCTGTTTTTTGTGTATAATGACCAATTACGCCGCCGCAAAAGTAATAATATATGGATTTTATTGGTTATGATGAATAACTATTGCAAAAAAAACGATCATCGTGTATACTGATAACAAGCACTGCTATCATGAGAAAAAGGAGTTTTCGTTATGGCTGCTGCAAAAAAAGCAAACAAAGAGGTTATAAGCGCGCAGGACACCTTGCGCAACGAATTGACGGCGAAGCTGATGACTGCGTTTTCGGTGGAGCCCGAGCAGGCGACCAACGAGCATTTTTATCAAGCGTTGGCGCTGGTGTTGCGTGATCGGATGCGGGCATCGCGTGTGAAATATATCTCCAAAGCGCACAAGGAGCAGGCGAAGCAGGTCTACTATCTGTGCATGGAGTTTTTGATGGGGCGTTCTCTCAAAAACACCCTTTTTAATTTGAATTTGACCGATGAAGCTGAGAGAATTCTCGGCGAGTACGGTGTAAAACTGGAATCGTTGTACAAGCTGGAACCCGACGCGGGCCTCGGTAACGGCGGACTCGGTCGTCTGGCGGCTTGCTTTTTAGACGGCTTGGCAACGGCATCCATTCCCGCAATCGGGTATTCGCTGCTTTATGAGTGCGGTATTTTCCGTCAGAAGTTGGTGGACGGCTGGCAGACCGAGATGCCGGACTTTTGGTTGCCGGGCGGCGAATGTTGGTTGCTGCCGCGCCCCGAGCTTGCCAAAGAGGTGAAATTTGACGGTTTTGTTCGTGAATGGTGGGACGGCGAGTATCACCATGTTGAGCACGACGATGCCACGGTCGTGATCGCACAGCCGTACGATATGATGGTTGCCGGCAAGGACGGCAAGGCGATCTCCACCTTGCGTCTTTGGAAAGCCACGGCTCCCGGCATGGACATGTCGCTGTTTAACCAGGGCGAGTATATGCGCGCAATGGAGCAAAAAGCGATGGCGGAGGTCATCACACAGGTGCTGTATCCTGCGGACGATCACCGCGAGGGTAAATCCTTGCGCTTGTCACAGCAATACTTTTTAGCCTCGGCATCGGTGCAGGACATTGTGCAGCGGCATCTGGAACAATTCGGTACGTTGGATAACCTGCCGGATATGGCGGCGATTCACATCAACGATACGCATCCCACACTCGCGATCCCGGAGCTGATGCGCATCATGCTGGATGAGTGCGGCTATACCTGGGAGCGCGCGTGGGATATCGTGTGCCGTACGGTGGCATATACCAACCATACCGTTATGAAAGAAGCACTGGAATGTTGGCCGGAGGATCTGTTCCGTCAGCGCCTGCCGCGTATTCATCAGATCGTGTGTGAGATCAACAATCGGTTTGGTGCCGCGATGATGGAAGCAA
>CAYVDQ010000045.1:0-9302 GCA_964450615.1 uncultured Eubacteriales bacterium
CCCCCCTTTTTTGTTCAGTATAGCGTACTTATATAAATTTGTCCAGTTGGAGGTTTTGTTATGAAACGCATTGCCCGCTTTGAAAACGTTTCCGAAAACCGGTTTGCCGCCGATTTTGCCGATTGCTTTGGTGAAAACGCCGTCCCCGCCCTGCCGGCACTGCCGCGCCGCGCGACCGCCGGATCTGCCGGGTACGATTTTTATCTGCCCTGCGCCATCCGATTAGAGCCGGGCGAATCGGTCAAGGTTCCCACCGGTATACGCGCACGCATTGACGAGGGATGGGTGCTGAAGATTTATCCGCGCAGCGGATTGGGTTTCAAGTTCCGTCTGCAACTCAACAACACGGTCGGCATCATTGATAGTGACTATTACGGTGCCGATAACGAGGGACATATTCTCATCAAACTCACCAACGATTCCCGTGAGGGTAAGGTCGTGGACCTGCCCGCCGGTGCGGCATTCGCGCAGGGTGTGTTCGTGGAATTCGGCATCACCGAGGACGACGACGTTTGTACCGAACGTCACGGCGGACTGGGAAGTACAAGTAAATAAGCGTCCAAGCGCTCCGATTATTTAGGCTTGGTAACAAGCCAAAAGGAAGTAGTTTATGAAAAAAGTTTTAGGATCCGATATCCAACCCTTTAAAATGTGTGAAAACATCTATTTTGTTGGCAGTTCCAGGGTTTCCGTGCATCTTATTGAAACCGACGAAGGGTTAGTCATGCTTGATGCCGGCTATCCCGATATGTACGAACAAATTTTGAACAGCATGGAAAAGCTTGGACTTGATCCTAAAAACATTTGCGCTATTTTTCACACACACGGTCATATTGATCATTTTGGTTGCACGGAAAAATTTAAGAAGTTGAGCGGTGCCAAAACCTACATCAGCCGTATTGATAACGACATTGTAAACGGCAAACTGGATCTTTCCTGGGCAAAAGAACTGGGCTTACCTACCCCGTCCTTTTTTGATTGCGACGTGCTGATTGAAGATGGAGATTGCTTTTCGTTCGGCAACGTAACCATCCGATGCAGACTTACTCCCGGTCACACAGACGGTGTGCTTTCATTTTTCATAACGATTCCGTCATCGGGTAAATCCTTGGTCGCCGCCATGCACGGCGGCGTTGGTCTGAATTCGATGACAACACAATTCTTAACGGCATATAACTTGCCGTTCACCTGCCGAGATACGTTCCGAAACGGCCTGCATGCGCTTGCCGATGAACGTGTCGACATTGTTTTGGGGAATCACCCGCAACAGAATGATACACAAGGAAAACTTAAGAAGGTGTTATCCGGAGAAAGCATCGTGGATCATGACGAGTGGGTTAGGTTCTTATTGTCAACAGAACGTACACTCGACAACGAACTAAAAAACGGTTTATAAGAAAAGCCCTCCTGCTTTGCAGGAGGGCTTTCATCATGCCAAAAGCGATACGCCTGGCATTATTGTTTGTCAGCGTAATAGAACGACGCGTTGCAATGACCGACGTGCTCGTCAGCACCCAAAATGCCCGTCAGCTTCCAGCCGTCCGCGACCGTGAAGTCACCGTTTAGGTCCTCGTTGGAATAGTTGACCGCCGCAATGATATACCGCTCATCGTTCACCTTATGCTGTGTCACGCTGAGATCGGGGTGCGGAGTGGTCACGATCTTGTTGCTAAGCGCCTTGTCGGCAAAGAACTTATAGATCTTGTAGTAGTCTTTCGCGTAGGCACCGTAGGTTTCGGCAAGTGTTGACTCCAGCGGCATATTCAGGAAGAACACGCGACCTTTACCATAGTTGAAACGAGAAAGCACGATGTTACCCTCCTCGTTGTACACAAGCGGCTCGGCGCCGACCGATTCCACCAAGATCTCTTGCTCGCACGCATACGGTACGTCACCGAATTCAAAGGATGCCGTGTGACTCGTACGCGACCGCACGATACCGTTGGAGCGAAGACCCGTATACTCCTCGAAATGGAAGAAATCGCCGCCGTTGTACGAAATGTACAGGGTGGCACCCTCAGCAACCTTTTCATAGATCTTTTTGAATGCGTACTGATTCATAACCTCCCAGCCGGCGATGCAGGGCAGGATATACAGATCGGAATCCGGAATGGAAATAACCTCCGCTTTGTTGTTGGCGTCGGCAAAGGTAACGTCAATGCCCGCCTGCTTACCCAATACGAAGGAGGCGGATGCACAGTTCCAGCGTTCGGCACGCGTTTCCTGCGAGGAAGTCAGCACGCACACCGCATCGATATCGCGCTTCGGCAGTTCCTCAAACGGAAGCGCATCAATCAATTCGCTCATTTCCTTCATCGTGTGCGCGATCGGGCGCGGTGTATCATCGGGTGTGAACAAAGACAGATCGCGCTCCATCATACCGTGGCAGTACGGCGGCTGCATCAGTTCGGAATGGTTGGCGCCGCACCACCACATCCAGCCTTTCACACCGTGAACGAACGATGACAGAATGTTGACCCTACCGAAACCAGCAGCGAGATCCGCGTTGGCAAACGCCTGCGAAAAGGTTCCCTGCTCCTGAAGGATCGTGGACTTACCGGACAATGCCTCGTAATACATACACTGCGCCGTCGGCAACATCGTGGTACGCATCCGATTGATCTGTTCAAAATCGTTGTTGACGGACGGCGAGGCGTACGAATGCGGGGTGAGATAATCCACGATCTCGCCTTGGTGTTGGATCCACCAATTTCCGACAGAAGGAGCCAAACCATGCATACCCGACGAGATCGGGCGGGTCGTATCTGCCGCATAGATCGCGTTGCGGACATAAGTCAGCCACACATACGCCTCATACTGATTGTTCACAGCACCCAAACAGTTCGATTCGTTACCCAGATCCCACATGACGATATTTTTGCAGCCCTTGACGCCCTCCACGAAGCCTTTTATAAAGCGGGACGCCCACATCAAGACCTCGGGATCATACAACGCGTTTTTACCGTCTAATCCGCGCGGCAGGTACAGTCTACCGCTCATCCAACCGGTCAGAATCGACACGACCAGTTTAATGCCGTGCTCCTCACACACCGCCGCGAACTGCTTGAAGTTATCAATTTGCTGATAATCAATACCTAATACATTCGTTAGCGGCTGCTCGTTATAATCACAATAGCCTTTTTCCTCGCCTTGGTAGGCGTACACTTTATAAAACGGCTGAAAATCGCGCCAGTTCGGAAACACGCGCATATACTTAACGCCGACGTCCGCGAGCATTTTGACGTCCTTTTTAATGCCCTCAAGGTCAAAATCGCGCCACATATCAATGCCGTGTTTTTTTCCCCAATAGTTACAGCCCAACATGAATTCCATTGTAATCACCCTTCTTTTCTTTTTATTCTTGCACAGGCGGTAAACACGCCACGACCGTGACGGCGCCCTGCGTTTTCAATTCCGTTTCGTATGCGCTGTGCGGCAGGAAGAAATAGTCACCGGGGCGCACCGCTTGTTCCTTGCCGTTGCAGCAAGCCGTTCCCTCGCCCTCGGTAATCATATACACCGCAGGCTTTTTATTGAGCACCACGCGGGAGTCCCGCACGCTGTACCGTTCCACAGCAAAGCACGGCGTATCCTCATAGGTGATGAGCGCTTCGGCGGTAACACCGTCCTTCTCGTACAACACTTTCGGTTGTTTACGCCCTTTGGCGATCGCCGCATCGCCCCACACCGAAAAATCAAATACGTCGATCGCCGTATTCGCATCCAGACCGATATACATTTCCTTATCGTTCAGGCGGTAATCGCCGCAATAGTATTCCGGTTGAATGGTAAAGTCGGTCGGCTCTTGAACCTCCAGTATCAAGCAACCGCTGCCGATGGCGTGTGCCATCTTTGCCGGCACGAAAAAGACGTCACCGGGATTAACGGGGATCTTGTTCAGTAAGCGTTCCATCGCCTGCTTGTCGTCAAGGCTCGCCGCAACGGCCGATTTGAACTCCTCTGCCGTATACGGTTTGTTAAAGCCAAAGTACAAGCACGCATCCTCGCGGCATCCGAGCACGATCCACGACTCAGCTTTTCCGTAGTCACTATTAAAGTGCTTGCGCGAAAACGCTTTGTCCGGATGCGCCTGAACGGGCAGGCGAATGGCGCTGTCCAACACCTTTGTCAGCACGCCGAACTCCTTGCGATCACCCAATAAGTCGCCGGGGTATTCCCGCAACAGATCGTCAAAATACAGATCGGTGCCGCGGATTTGGGATACCCCTTCTTTTTCGCCCTTGCTGATCGTGTTGATGGCTTTTACCGAGGAGGCGACCCATTCCTCCGGCTCAAAGCCGTCGGTGGAATCGTCACCGAAGAAGTCCGCAAAGAGAGCGCCGCCCGTGTACACACGACCGACTCGGTTTTTTTCGAAAAAGATCGGGCCTTGAAGAATCTGCTGAATATCCGTCACTGCTCTGCCTCCTATTCCTCGTATCGTATCAGCTTGGAAGCTGCTTGCATACTATCGTATACACCCGCCGCGACCAGTGCGGAAAGTGACGCACCGAACGCCGCCTCTTCTCTGTGGGCGGGAATCACCATTTTTAAACCAAAGGTTTGTTCAAACCGCTCGCGCAACGCTTTGTTGTGGCGCACACCGTTACCCGAGCCGACCATTCGGTTTCGCTCGGCGGATAATTCGGGACACATCGCCGCATACAGTTCGTACAGTTCGCGAGCAATGCCCTGCATAAAACCGTCACACAAAGCAGCCATCGTCAGATTATCCACACCAATATTGGCAATACTGCCGCGCTCCTTCGGGTTCGCCCGCGTTCCGCTGAACAGCGTGCTGACCTCTAAGGCATCGGCTTTTTGTACGTAACCCTCCATCAGCTTGTCCATCGCGGGATACGCACTTTGAATCTCGCCCCCCGAAACAACCGTAGCGATTTCTCTGAACAGTTTTTCAAGCATGGCATAAGCGCGCCCACCACAGAGCGAGGAACCTGCCAAAATATACGAATCACCCATGAGGGGCCGACAATCGAGTTCCTTGTTATTCGATCGTTTGTCCGTAAAACAAGAGATCTGACTACCCGTGCCGACGTTCACAAGAAGACTGTGTTGCGGATCGGCAACCGAGCCGAGAAAGCTTGCCTGGTTATCGCCGATAGCAACGGAAACCGGAATTCCCTTGTAATGCCCCATCACCGTAAAATCGGAACAGGCTTTGGGAAATAGCGTAGCATCCAAGCCGAGCGCTTTCACTGCAGCTTCATCAAACGTGTGGGTCGCCGTATCGAACAATCCAAGACTTGCCGCATCGGAGGAATGTAACAACGGACTGACTTCGCCGGTAAGGTGTAGCACCACCAAATCGTGTATGGTGCAAAAGCTTACCGCGTCAGGTGGTACGGTTCCGTTTACCGTATCGTAAAAATACGTAACCGCGCCGTAACCGGTGGCGAGCGGATAACCCGTTTTTTCGCTCATATATTCCGCGTAGGTTTTTCCGTCTTTATACGGAAGATCACCTCTGCCGTCCTGCCAAATGGCAAGCGAGCTCACGGGTTTTCCCGCTTCGTTGATATACACGATACCGTGCATCTGACCGGTAACGCCGATGGACACCGCCGGCAGTGATTCGAGCAACAGCTCATCCAAGATGGTATCCACAAGTGATAATAATCGATTGGGATCCTGTATCTTTTCCCAAACGTTGGCGGTGGTCAGAAAGCTATCGTTTGCAAGGGTGCGAGAGCGCACGATCTCCCCTGTTGCGGCATCCTGGAGAATGCCGCAAACGGAGGTGGTGCCGATGTCCAAACCGATTGCATACATAGTCAGCGCCTCACATTTCAGTGGAATTGGGATCCAAGCGTTTGATAATATCCTGCTGAATAGTCGGCGACAGATCCAGGAAATTGACGAACGTGCCGTGTATTCTCATAATATACACACCGTTCGGCGCATACTTTTTCGGATCTGCCAACACCTTGCGCAGTGTGTCGGGGGTGGTGACGTTCACGTACAGATAGAACGGCGATACCCGACCCTGCATTTCAGCGTTGAAAAACAGCGGTTTGATCACGCGGTTGGAAAAATCAACGCCCTTGCCCTCAAAGGTCTCTGCCGTGAAGTATTTGGGATCGATTCCCAAATGCGAGGCGTAGCCGCCTTCCATTTTCTCAAAGGGTAAGCGCATGTTGGACAGAATACGGAAGCCCATACCGCCGCTCGCCTCACCGTAGAGCGGATCCACGCCGTAGTTAAGCTGTTCGCGCGCACGGCGTCCGTCGGGCGTTGCCGCCACCCAATAGCCGTACGTCAAGTGCGTAGTAGGACTGGACCAGTCCGCACGGAACGGATTTCCCAGATAGTTCTTGTGCGCCGCTACCATGTCCGAGATGCGAGCGGCGATCTCTGCCGCTTCCTCATCCACAACGGCGATATTATTACCGAATTTCGGCGCAGCTTTCAAGAACGCGTGCAGATCCTCGTAACCCTCGAAATCGCATTTGAGCGCCTCGATCAAGTGATCCGCATCCTCGGGACGCTCCGCGAGCAGTTTGTCAATGGCAACAAAAGAATCCGCCATCACGCTCAAACCGTGGATCAGACAGCCACTGCCGTTATACGGCGTTCCTTGATGCTCGGTATCCCGCATATCGTAGCCGGACGTAACACCGCCCATAAAGCAACTGAGGAACGGAACCGGCAGTTCGCTGACCGCCGCCGATGCACCGTTTGCCGCATCGCACATCAAGTCTACATAATGTTCGCAGGTTTTATAAAAGATCTCGCGAATGTTTTTGAGCAACGTTACACTGTCAATCGGTGCGGTTTCTTCGATCACCTTGCCGGTAATCATGGATTTACCGCCGTTCAAGCAAAGCTCCAGAATTTTAGGCAGGCTCAACCAACTGTTGGTGGTGTTGCCGTTGTCCTTGCCCATAATGAGCGGTTCCTGACAGCCCGCCACCGAGTAATCCGCCAAATCGCCTTCCGCGACCTGACGATTACGCAAAAGTTCAAACACCGAATCGTCGTTAAACAGTGACGGCGTGAGCACACCGGGCGAGAAGAAGAACCGTCCCAGTTCCTCATAGACCTTGACCGGGGTGTTTTTATGAAGCTTGACCGACAAAATCGGCTGCGGCAGATTCATATCGAAATACGCATCCAGCAAGGCATACGAGGTAAGGCTCGTCAGATCGTTGCCCTTCTCGTCGCGTCCGGACACGATGAGGTTTTGCGAGATCGCCCAACTGCGGTCGCCAACGTTAAAGAACACCAACAAATGCTTGAGAAGCGCCGCCGCATCCTCGCGAGAAAGCCCTTCTTTGGCACGGTACGGTTCAAAAATACGATCGGCGTTACCCACCGAGAACGCAAACGGATTGGGGGCTTGCTCCAGACACATCAATTCCCACAACAGGATATAGCACTGTATCGCTTCAAACAGCGTGTCGCAGCCGTTATACGGGATTTTCCGCAGCGTGGCTGCCAAGTGCTCAAATTCTTCTTTACGCTCACCGACCGCTTCGACGGCTTTTTCGGCTACCATATCGGCATAGCGTTCGCTGAGGATCAACGCACAACCAAGCGCTACCTTAAACGCCTCGTAGTTATCTTTCTTTGTCGGATCGGTTTCGGCGAGGATCTTCTGATCCAGTTCATCCAAAACGGCTTTCAGTCCGTATTTCAGAACCGGACGGAAATCGGGAATGATGTGTCCGGTTACCTGCTCAATGAAAAAGGCAACCTCTTCGGTGTAGTTCTCGTAATTCGCATACATCGCGGTCAGGTTCTTGACGTACGCGGTGTTCTTGGAAAACTCACGCACGCGATTAATACGTTCTGCCGTGAATTCAGAGTTCGGTTCAATGTCGTTGTACACAGCGGTGGGATCGCAATAGCCCGAAAACGTTTCCACTCGGAAAGAAGGGTTGATCAGCGCGTAGCTTCGGGCAAACGCGTCGGATTGGCTGCCCGCAAAGATGGCATAATCGCTGATGGAGAGCGGCAGTTCTTTGACGATCGCCTCCAATTCCTTGGCGGCGCGCATTTCTTTTGAAAGACCGCCGAGCTCCTCCTGCTTGTTGCAAACGATCTCGCGGGACAAAAACCAGCCGTCCAAGCGTTTCTTCGAACGTTCCTCTTTGAACAATTCTTTTGCCAGGGTTGTCACCGATTGTGCTTGATACATATCATCATCTCCTATGTGCGAATAATGGGTAATCCCAATTTTTGTATTTCCTTTTCAAAACGGCGGCGGTTGTCTTCGCTGACAAAGGCGTCGATCATTTGATAATCCATACCGCATTTCGCCCACTTATCCTTGCCGTATTCGTGGTATTTGAGAATTTCAACTGCTACGTGACTATTATCGAGGCTTCCCAAAAACCCTAAAAAGCCTTGCAAACTCTCGTCGTCATTGTTGAAACCGCCGATCAACGGAATACGAATAAGCAGGTCTTTCCCGCTGTTCGCCGCAAGTCGGATATTCTCTTTGATAACGGCGTTATCCACGCCTGTCACTTGGCGGTGCTTTGCACCACACGAATGTTTGAAATCCATAATCAGATAATCCAGTAGCTGGAACAGGTCACCCAACTGCGGATAGGTGCCGTTGGTTTCGATCGCGGTGTGAATACCGTGCTCTTTAAGTCCTTCAAGTACCTGTATAAGTTCTTGTGCTTGCAGCGTTGCCTCGCCGCCGGTAAAGGTGACACCGCCTCCGTCAAAGAACATCGGCTTTGCCGACACCGCCTCCGCTATGAGCTCCTGCGGGGACATCGTCACCCGTTCACCGTGAGCGGCGCGCATCCCCTCGGGATTGGAGCACCACGGACAACGCATATTGCAACCCTTGAGATGATACACCAGCCGATTACCCGGCCCGTCCTGAGAATAATTGAAGCCCTTTTGAAACAGTTTCACAAGCCTTTCCCCCAATTATTTTTATCGTACATTAAACAAGAGGAGGATGGGAATTGACAAAAGGTATAAAAAGATGTAAAATAAAGCAAATTCATAGGTGAGGTTTGTGCTGTGAAAACAATTTTTTCAACTGCGTCCGTTCATCATATTACTGAGGCAAACATCAATTATTATGCCACCCCGTTCGTTCACCCCACGCGCACCATGAGCGAACACGATTTTATTTACCTATTGCAAGGGGAATGGCAATTCGGACAAAACAACGAAGCGTACACGTTGAAACAGGACACCTTGCTGGTTTTAAGCGCGGGAAATCGGCACTACGGCCTCTCCCCCTGCACCGCCGGCACTAAAACCATGTATTTTCACGCAACCTTTGAGGCGGGAGACGTATCCGGTGCCGATATGCC
>CAYVDQ010000046.1:0-9251 GCA_964450615.1 uncultured Eubacteriales bacterium
GCAACACAATGTCATCATCAATCATCCTCACCCGATGCCCATCCTCACGGATATGATGAGCCGGGCTCGGTGTTCAAGATCTTTACCGCCTCCGCGGCTCTGGAAGAGGGGCTCATTTCGGAAAAATCCGGCTTTTTCTGCAACGGTACCTATACGATGGCGGGGGTACGTACCATGAAATGTCACGTGTTTCCCCGCAGTCACGGCAGTCAGACGTTGGCAGAGGCGATTTCACATTCCTGTAACCCCGCGTTTATGACGATCGGTTCGCTGCTGGGCACGGCGCTGTTCCCGACCTATCACGAGCGGTTCGGATTTACGTCGCTTACCGGCATTGACATGTTGGGTGAAGCGCGCGTGACCGCCACGCTGTATCACAGCGCCTCCGCCATCACGGCGGTGGACGTGGCAACCTCGTCCATCGGGCAGACCTTTAAGGTTACCCCCATTCAGATGATTACCGGTGTGAGTGCCGTGGCGAGTGACGGCAATCTCCGCACGCCGTACGTTGTCAGCCACAGTGTGGCGGCAGACGGTGTCAAAACCGTGTTGCATACTCCCACCGTGCGCACGCGCGTGATTTCAAACGACACCGCTTCGCGTATGTGTGCCATGCTGGAGGGCGTGGTGGACGGCGGCGGTGCGAAAAACGCTTACGTTGCGGGATACCGCGTTGCCGGCAAGACCGGCACCTCCGAAAAAACCGATCAGGCGGCCGCCGAAAACGGCCGAAAGAACGCGGTTGCCTCTTTTTGCGGGTTTGCACCTGCGGATGATCCGCGCATTGCGGTTATCGTGATGATTGACGAGCCGCAGACCTATATCCGCTACGGAGGAACGCTGGCGGCACCCGTCGCGCAAAAAATTTTTGCCGACGTGTTGCCGTATTTGGGAATTGAGCCGCAGTATACGCAAGAGGAATGGAACTCCCTGCGCACCACGGTGCCGAATGTGACGGGGAAAACCGTTTCGGCGGCGAGCGCTGTTTTGAAAAGCGCAGGGTTATCCTGCCGCCTGGTCGGCAGCGGAACCGTGACAGCACAGAGTCCTGCGGCGGGTACGGTGATTTCCAAAAGCGGTACGGTCGTGCTGTATACCGACGGGCAACCACCCGAACAGGTAACTGTGCCGGACGTCGCGGGAAAAACGCTGTTGGAGGCGAACGCGCTACTTACCGATGCGGGGCTGAACGTCAGCGTTGTCGGCTGGATCGATGAAGTAGACAACTTAAACACGCAACGGCAGGCGGTCGTTGCGGCACAATCCGTTGAAAAATCAAGCACCGTTCCCAAGGGAACGGTGATAGAGATACGTATTCTTTACAGAGATGCGATCGAATAGAGGTGTGGATATGAAACTGTTCAAAGTATTACAAGACGTTTTGACAACCGGCTTTTGTGACGACGTGGAGATCACGGCGTTGTGCCGCGATTCCCGCAAGATCACCGAAGGTTGTTTGTTTGTTTGTATTGCCGGCACCAAAATTGACAGCCATCAGTTTGCCGCCGAGGCCCTGGAAAGGGGCGCGACAGCGGTCGTTTGTGAGCGGGATATGGGACTGTCGCGCCAGATTTTGGTACACGATGCACGCGCCGCATGGGCACAAATGTGTGCCAACTGGTTTGGTCGCCCGTCGGAAAAGCTGTGTTTGATCGGCATTACCGGCACGAACGGCAAAACCAGCACCTCGTATCTGCTCAAACACATTTTGGAGCGCGCGGGACACACTGTCGGCTTGGTGGGAACCATTCAAAATATGATTGGGGAACGCGTGGTACAAACGGGACAGACCACCCCCGATTCCTATGAACTGCAACAGTTGTTTGCGGCAATGGTGGATGCCGGATGCCGTTATGCAGTGATGGAGGTTTCATCCCACGCGTTGGATCAGGAACGCGTTGCCGGATGCCGTTTTGCGGTGGGAGCTTTTACCAATCTGACGCAGGACCATTTGGACTATCACGGCACGATGGCACAGTATGCTGCCGCGAAAAAGCGTCTGTTTGCGATCAGCGATACCGCAATTCTCAACATAGACGATCCGTGGTATCGCACGATGAGTGAGGATCTGTCTTGTCCGACGGTTACCTATTCCGCAGCCAGTACGGAGGCGGATTTTACGGCGCACAACCTGCGCCAGCGGCCGGACGGTATCGATTTTGAACTGATAACAACCGGCTCGATCGGTAGAGTAAAACTGAAAACACCGGGACGGTTTTCGGCATATAACGCACTGACGGCGGCTGCCTGCGCCTTGACGTTGGGTACCCCGTTTGATGAGGTCGTGACGGCGCTGTGTGATGCCGCGATCATCAAGGGGCGCGCGGAGGTTGTCCCGACCGGCCGTGATTTCACGGTGGTTATCGACTATGCGCACACCCCCGACGGTTTACAGAATATTTGCGAGACCCTGAACGCTTGTAAGGCGGGACGGCTTGTGACAGTGTTTGGCTGTGGCGGTGACCGCGACCGTACCAAGCGGCCGAAAATGGCAGCGACGGCGGCGGCACTGTCGGATTTTGTGGTGATTACTTCGGACAACCCGCGCACCGAGGATCCGCACGCCATCATTGCAGACATCATGGAGGGCTTGTCCGACACACAGGTTCCCCATACGGTGATCGCCGATCGAACACAAGCGATCCATTGGGCGATCCGCAACGCGAGAGCGGGGGATACGATCTTGCTTGCGGGCAAAGGACACGAAACCTATCAGATACTGAACAGTGGAACGATTCATTTGGATGAACGTGAAATCGTAGCGGAGGCGCTGGACGAGAATAACACCTGAACGGTGAAATGAGGAGCACAAAATATGGGTATACTGGTATCGGCGGTATGGATCGTAACGGCACTGGCGGCGTTCGTATTATCCGAACGATTGGGCAAGGTGTTCATTCCGGTACTGCATCGGCTGAAATTCGGGCAAACGATTCGTGACGAGGGTCCTGCGTGGCACAAAGCCAAGCAGGGAACTCCCACCATGGGCGGTATTGTCTTTATCGGTGCCATACTGATCGTGGTGCTGGTGGTGATGCTGGTTTGTCAGCTGTTTTTGCCGGTCAAGATCGTGACGGATGCGGATACCGTGGCAACGGTCACGCGGCTGTTTGCCGGGATCGTGATGGCGATCGGCTTCGGTGTGATCGGCTTTTTGGACGATTACATTAAGGTGGTCAAAAAGCGCAATTTGGGGTTGACAAGCCGTCAAAAGCTGCTCATGCAGATCGCTTTATCCGGCGGCTATGCGTTGCTCGTGTATCTGACGGGTGGGACGCAGATCCACATTCCGTTTTACGGTGTTTGGACGGCGGGTTTTTGGTTTATCCCGATCGCGGTGTTTATTATCGTGGCAATGACCAATGCCACCAATCTGACCGACGGTGTTGACGGCTTGTGCGGCTCGGTTTCGGTGATTGTTTGCTTGTTTTTGCTGATCTTATGCGACAACTCGTTCAGCTACGGCGTTGTCACGGCGGCAGCGGCGGGTGCAATCGCAGGCTTTTTGGTATGGAATTTCCACCCTGCGCGGGTGTTTATGGGCGATACCGGTTCACTGTTTATCGGCGGCGTGTTGTGCGCGGTGGCGTTCGGAATCGGCAGACCTCTGCTTTTGTTGCCGATGGGTATCGTGTATTTCTTGGAAACGGTTTCGGTGATGCTGCAGGTCGGTTATTTCAAACTGACACACGGTAAGCGGTTGTTCAAAATGAGCCCGCTGCATCACCATTTCGAGTTGTGCGGTTGGAGCGAAAACAAGATCGTCGCCGTCGCTTGTTTGACAGCCGGTATCGGCGGCGCGGTCGCTTTGTTGATTACTGTACTGTAAAAAATCTTAAAGGAGAGAGCTATCATGGCAAAACGGGAAACAGCCGCACACGCGGCGCCGAAGGATGCATCGCCGAAGCGTAAAGGGCGGCTGCGGTTATTTTCTTTTGCCAACAGCTTTGATATGCCGTTTTTCATCCTGCTGCTGGTCGTGTTGGCGGTTGGTTTGGTCTGTTTGTTTTCTGCCAGCTTTGCCTATTCGTATTATCGCAACGGCGGCGACAGTTATTATTACATCAAGCGTCAGTTGATCTATGCCGTTGTCGGTGTCATTATTATGATCGGCGTGTCGTTCGTCGACTACCATGCCCTGCGGCGGTTTGCTATTCCGATCATGTTGGTCTCGTGGGGGCTGCTCGGTTTGGTTATGCTGCTTCCCGAAATCCAAAACGTGCACCGCTGGATCCGTATCGGCCCGATCAGTATTCAGCCGTCTGAGATTGCGAAATTTGCGATCATCTTATTGTTTGCCCACTTGATCTCCCGCAATCCGGAAGGAATCAAATCTCTGAAAAAAGGCTTTTTACCCTTGCTTGGCATTCTCGGCTTTACCGCCGTTTTGATTCTGATTGAGCCGCATTTGTCCGGTACCATCTTGCTCTTGATGATTGGTCTGGTTATGCTGTTCATCGGCGGCGCGCGCTTGCCGCACCTGGGTACCATTGTTGCGATCGGTGTGGTCGGTGTGGTGATCATGGTCGTGTTTTTGGGATACGAGCAGGACCGTATCGACGTGTGGTTGGATCCGATCGGTGTGTATACCTCGGACGTGGTGTATGAATCGGGACAGACCGGCCGTGACGCGGCGTGGCAGACGGTACAATCGCTGTTTGCGATCGGATCGGGCGGTCTCATGGGCGAGGGTCTGGGCAACTCCCGACAAAAGCATTCGTTCCTGCCCGAGCCGCAAAACGATTTCATTTTCGCGATTGTCTGTGAAGAGCTCGGCTTTATCGGCGCCGTTCTGATCATTTTGCTGTTTGCCGCATTGGTATGGCGCGGCTTTGTGATCGGGATGCGTGCTCCCGATAAATTCGGCTCCATGTTAGCCATCGGCCTGATCGCGCAGATCGGTATGCAGGTGGTGTTTAATCTGGCGGTTATCACCAATTCCTTCCCCAATACCGGTATCAGCTTGCCGTTTTTCAGTTACGGAGGCTCATCGCTCCTCATGTTGCTGGCGCAGATGGGCGTGCTGCTGTCGGTTTCGCGACAGACAAAACAGCTGGCAGGAGGATAAACGATGCGTATATTGATGGCCGGAGGCGGTACGGCGGGACATATCAATCCGGCTTTGGCGATCGCCGATACGATCAAAGCTAAGCATCCGGATGCCGAGATACTGTTCGTCGGTGTCAAAGGCAAAATGGAAACGATGCTTGTCCCTGCGGCGGGTTACCCGCTCAAAACCGTGACGGTGCAGGGGTTTCAGCGACGCTTGTCCTTAAAGAATATCGGACGTAACGTGGCGGCGGTGTACCACGCGGTTACCGCCGGTCGGGAAGCGGCGCGTATTATTAAAGAATTCGGCCCCGATCTTGCCATCGGTACCGGCGGCTACGTCTGCGGACCGGTACTGCGTCGAGCAGCACGAATGGGCGTGCCGGTGCTGTTACATGAATCCAATGCATTGCCGGGCGTGACGGTGAAGATGCTTGCGAAGCATGCCGAAGCGGTCATGATCGCAGATGATGCCGCACGTCGCCGTTTGCCGGAGGGTACGCGCGTGGTGGTTACCGGCAATCCGTTGCGTCGTGATTTTACGGCAATGGATCCGCAGACTGCACGTCGAGAGCTCGGCGTGGATGACCGACCGCTGGTGTTGTGCTTTGGGGGCAGTTTGGGCGCACGTCATCTGAACGAAGCGATCGCCGGTGTGCTCAAACGCAATCAAGAGAAACAAAAGCTGCAGTTCATCGTCGGCACCGGTCGAGGGGAGAACTATCAAAAGATGCAGGCGCTTCTCTCGGAACTGGGCGTCACGCCGGACGGTGTGCACGTGCGGGTGCGGGAATATATTGACGATATGCCCCGCTGCATGGCGGCGGCAGATCTCGTTGTTTCGCGTTGCGGTGCCATGACGCTCAGCGAGCTACCCGCTCTGAAAAAACCGTCAATTTTAGTTCCGTCACCGTATGTGGCGGAAAACCATCAGTTTTATAACGCCATGGCATTGGCGGACCGCGGTGCGGCACTCTGTATTGAGGAAAAAGATTTGACAGATGCGCGTTTGTGGGATACCATAGAGAAAACGGCGCTGTCCCCCGATGCGCTTAGGAATATGAGCGAAGCGGCGGGAAACGCGGCGGTGCTTGATGCGCACGAACGTATTTATGCCGTTGTACGCGAAACGTTGAAGCTATAATAGCTCGCTGTCACCTTTTTCTTTCGAAATCATAAGATGGGGTATAAGACCTTGTCGGTTGATTTCGGAGAGTGGGGTGGACGACGGTGTCAAAACTGATCATCGAAGGTGAGCACCGCTTGAACGGTGCGGTACATATTCACGGAGCAAAAAACAGCGCATTGCCGATTTTGGCAGCCACCTTTTTGGCGGGCGAATCGTGTGAGATCGAAAACTGTCCGCTGCTGTCGGACGTTCACGCGGCCATTAACATTCTGGAACACCTCGGATGCTATGTTGAGCGGGACGGACATACCGTCCGTATCGATGCGTCGCACGCGGAGGGGTATGAGGTGCCGGACGCGCTCATGCGGGAAATGCGGTCGTCCATCGTGTTTCTCGGTGCCGTTGCGGCACGAAGCGGTAAAGCACAGCTTTCTTTTCCGGGCGGCTGTGAACTGGGTCCTCGTCCGATCGACCTGCATTTGGCGGCACTTCGTCAGCTGGGGTTACATATCGACGAGGAGGGCGGAAGACTGCTGTGCCGTGTTCACGGCAGGTTGGTCGGGTGTCCGATCTCGTTGTCTTTTCCCAGCGTCGGTGCCACCGAGAACATTTTGTTGGCGGCGGTAACGGCGCGTGGAACGACCACCGTTTTTAATGCCGCCAGAGAGCCGGAGATCGTGGATCTGTGTAATTTTTTGACCGCTTGCGGGGCCCGTATCCGCGGAGCGGGTGAGGGAACCATTGTGATTGAGGGCGTTGACCGTCTGCACGGGTGCCGTCATCGGGTGATACCGGATCGCATCGAAACCGCGACCTATATGGGTGCGGCGGCGATTACCGGCGGATCACTGCTTCTTAAAGACATCTATCCCGAACACGTGCAAGCGCTGATACCGGTGTTTGAAGAAGCCGGTTGTCAGGTCACGGCATGGAGGGACGAGTTACTTGTTAATGCACCGGGGCGGTTGCGCCGCATCCGCACGGTACGCACATTGCCGTATCCCGGGTTTCCCACCGATGCGCAAGCGCTCATTATGGCGCTCAGCAGCGTGGCGGAAGGAACCAGCGTGTTTATTGAAACCATCTTTGAAAGCCGTTATAAACACGTGTGTGAGCTGATGCGCATGGGTGCGAACATCAAGGTGGAAGGACGCGTTGCCGTGGTGGAAGGTGTTAAGACTTTGTCGGGCACAGCGGTGGAATGCACCGACCTGCGCGGCGGTGCGGCCTTGGTGTTGGCAGGGCTTGCGGCAGGGGGCACCACAGAAATTACACAATTACAGCATTTAGAGCGTGGCTACGAAGCCGTGGCGCAGACTCTTGCGGGAGTCGGCGCGCATATTTTATACGACGGAGCGGATGTATGAAAAAAAGGCGCTCACAACCGAAACGCCAAAGCAGCCAGAAGCGGAAACAAAACCGCTTCCGGCTGTTTGTCGTGCTGTCGCTTTTGAACGTGCTGCTTCTTGTGCTGACGGTATTGCTGTTACCGGCGGCGCTTCAAAAGCCGACAACCGACGGAGAGGACAAGCCCTCCGCGCTCGGTATCCGCAGTATCACCGTATTGGGAAACACGCAGTACGACAACGAAGCGATCGTCGGTGTGAGCGGTCTTAAAGTGGGGCAAAGTGTGTTTTCGGTCAACAAAGGACAAGCTGCTAAACGGCTCAAAAAAGAGTTCGCGTACGTGCGGGACGTGGATATTGACATCAGCTTTAAGCGCGAGGTCACCATCCGCATTACCGAAGCAGAGGAAATGGGCGCAGTGTATGCAAACGGCGGCTGGGTCGTGGTGGATGAAAACGGCGTCGGTCTGCAAAAGATTCCGATCGAGAGTGAACGACCGCTTCGGCGCATGTACCTAAAAGGAGCGGGCACGCTGACCGACGAGGTCGGCAAGCAGGTGCTCAACGAGCGTAGTCTTTCAATCATTGGGGAGATCTGTACCGCGTTTGAACTGTACAAGCTCGGCGACATCAGCGAGATCGACATGACAAACCTCACCGACATCCGCGTCAACTGGAAAAATCAAATTGATATTGCACTCGGCAACGATTCCAATCTGACCTATGAGATTGCGGTTGCGGCAACCGCTATTCCCAAAATTTTGGCGCGCCACGGCGAAACGGCAACGGGACTCTTAAACGTCAGTCAGTATTCTGATGCCACGGTGGAAACGCCCACCATCATTTTCACACCGTCCTCACTGCTTGAGCAGGACGATAATTCCTCTGCAGACGACGAACCCGAAACAAATAATTAAAAAAAGAAAAAATTTTTCTAAAAATAGTGTTGAAATCGTGGGGTTGACATGGTAGAATTAAAGAAGTATAATGTACAGTGACTCTGTAAATGAAGATTAACTGTTGCGAAATAACAGGTAGGAGGATGTTCCATGAACTTTGAATACGATGATGAAGTCTTGGATACCGGCGTTCAAATTAAAGTAATCGGTGTCGGCGGTGGCGGCGGAAACGCGCTCAATCGCATGGTTACAGCCGGTGTCAAAGGTGTTGAATTTGTGGCGATCAATACGGATCACCAGGCTTTGTTGCGCTCTCAGGCGACAATAAAACTGCAAATTGGTGAAAAACTGACACGCGGTATGGGCGCCGGCGCAAACCCCGAAAAGGGTCAGCGCGCTGCTGAGGAAAGCCGTGAAGAGATCACCGCCGCGCTTAAGGGTACGGATATGGTGTTCATTACCGCCGGTATGGGTGGTGGTACCGGTACCGGTGCTGCTCCCGTTGTGGCGGAGATCGCGCGCGAGATGGGGATTTTGACGGTTGGTATCGTCACGAAACCGTTTGCGTTTGAAGGCCGCCGCCGTATGGAGCAGGCTGAAAACGGCATCGCGATTCTGCGCGAGCACGTGGATAGCTTGGTTGTTATCCCCAATGAGCGCTTAAAGCTCGTCACCGAGCAACGCATCACGCTGGCGAACGCCTTCCAGGCGGCAGACAGTGTTCTGCGTCAGGGCGTGCAGTCCATTTCCGAACTGATTACCGCGGAAGCTGTTATTAACCTTGACTTCGCGGATGTTACCGCCATCATGAAGGATGCCGGCTATGCT
>CAYVDQ010000047.1:0-9151 GCA_964450615.1 uncultured Eubacteriales bacterium
CATCATAGACATAGGAGGATTTTTAATGGCTGATAACAACAAGTACATGCAAAACAGCGGATGTAAAGAAGCCGTTTGTGTGGATGCCGGACGAGTATACGATTCTTGTTCTGATAAAGATTGTCTGGAAGATCTGCGCGTATTTTTTACAGAACGCGATCAAATGGTAATCGACCACGCTGTCAGCATCCGAGCAAAAAAAGCAGAAGTCTTATCCACCTACATTGACGTGGAGGCTCTCCCTTTTAATCGCGGCTATTATTCCTGCGACCTTACCTTTTTCTTCAAGATAACGGTTGAGGTGTACGCGGGCCACGGCTCAGGCTGCTGCCTGATCGACGGCGTTGCCGTATTCCAGAAAAAAGTCATTCTCTTTGGCAGCGAAGGCAATGTGAAGGTGTTCACCAGTGAATTCTGCCCCGATCACCGTGACCGTCAGGAAATGCCCACACGCAACATGCCGCGTTGCACGGTGCAGGTTGCGGAACCGGTCGTGCTGTCGGCACGGTTGGTTGAAAAATGTAACTGCGGTTGCCGGTGTGATTGCTGTGCATCGAGCATCCCGGTAAGCGTGTGTGAGCGCTTCGGCGGTTGTTTCGTGGACAACGATACCGAAAAAGTTGTCCTGGTCACCTTAGGGATTTTCACCATCGTTCAGCTCATTCGCAACGTGCAAATGCTGATGCCGATCTACGATTTCTGTATGCCGACGAAAGAATGCTGCCCGAACACTGAAAACCCCTGCGACATGTTCAAAAAAATGTGTTTCCCGGTTGACGAGTTTTTCCCGCCTAAGGGCGACGACCACTGCGGTTGCTAAAACAAAGAGCTGAATGCGTAAGCATTCAGCTCTCTTCTTTTTTGCTTAGGGTGCGTACGACTTCGCCCGCAATCATTAACCCCGCCGATGCCGGTACGAACGCCACACTAGCGGGAGTGCGGGAGACGTTATCCGGTTTTATGGGTTGTTCCGTCGAATACACGACCTTGACATGGGTAATACCTCGCGCACGCAATTCACGACGCATCACACGAGCAAGCGGACAAACCGACGTTTTAGAAATATCCGCAATTCTCAGTTGCGACGGGTCCAATTTGTTTCCCGTACCCATACAACTGATCACCGGTACACCCGCTTCTTTGGCGTGTTCAATAATCGTCAGTTTTGCCGTAACGGTATCCACCGCATCCACTACGTAATCATAACAGTCAAAGGGATACTCCGCGGCATTGTCCGGCATATAAAAGCAGCGGTGTGCCTCCACCTTGACAGCAGGTGCGATGTCGGCAATACGCGCTCGCATGGCATCCACCTTGTACTGACTGATGGTAGAGTGCAAGGCAATGATCTGACGGTTTAAATTGCTTTCGCAGACGGTGTCGTTATCAAAGAGATCCAGAGCTCCCACACCGCTGCGCACAAGTGCCTCTGCGACATAGCCGCCGACACCACCTATACCAAAAACAGCAACGCGCGACGCAGACAACAGCTGCATAGCAGCTGCACCGAGCAACTGTTCAGTACGAGAAAAGGCCTCGTTACTCATTCTTCTTCAGCAGTAGGCTGTTCCTCATCGTTTGCGGGAGATTCCTCATCAAATTCCTGTGAAACAAGCACTGTGTTCTGTTTTTTCTTGTTGTTGAAATAGACAGCTGCAGCTGTGACCGCAGCTGCACCGGCTAAAACTGCCCAAAACTTTTTCATACTTACGCATCCTTTCCTTTGCTTTTTCCTCGCAACAATTGTTCAAGGTAATACATTTTGTCACGCCGCGCGGTGGTTTTTGCACGATCGTGCCGGTAGCGCCCGTCGCACCGTGTCAAGACATCTCCTTGCACCGCATCTGACGGTAACAAGGCTTTATCGACAACAAGACACATACCGTTTTCGTCCTGCAGTACCGCTTGTTTGCCTTCAAAACGATCAATGGCATACCACACAGTTGTCCACCTCTATTCCTTTTCCGTTACAACGGTGACGGTTGTTCCGTCACTGGTAAGTACGATCTCGCCGTTCAGATCACTGCGATACACCTTTACCTCATTGCGTTTGAGCGTTTGTAACGTCGCAGAATGGGGATGGTTGTAAGAATTGTTATACCCACAGGTAATCAGTGCGATATCCGGAGACACACTGCGGATAAAACCGCCGTCACTGGAGGTGGAACTACCGTGATGTCCAACCTTGAGCACCTCAACGTCCAAGGTGGGAACCGCGTCGAGAATCTCAGATTCCACCTCTTTGCCGGCATCACCCATGAACAGAAAGTCCATTTCCCCGTGCGACACCAGACAAACAACCGATTGATCGTTCGTATCCGTATAGTCACTCAACCCGCTCAAAATCGTGATGGTTGCTTCACCAAAAGGATACACAGCGCCATGCTCCGCTTCGATAGGGATCACATTGCAATCCGCCATCGCCGCCAGCATACGCTCATAGGTACGCGTAGTAGGTGTGTAACCTTTCGGCATAAAAGACATCAAAAAGGTATCAATGGGGATATTACGAATTACCGTATCCATACCACCGATGTGATCAGCATCTGCGTGTGTCGCAACCACATAATCCAGTTTGGTAACGTTGGTACTCTTCAACGCGGTGAGAACCGCATCATCGTCATTATTTTCTCCGGCATCAATCAAAGCGGTTTTCTCACCGCTTTGAAGCAAGATGCAATCCGCATTACCGACATTCAACACCGTAATCCGCAGGGTTCCCTCGGGTGGTGCTGAGCTATGCAAACCTGCGGCACTGTATATACTGTCCCAGGTTGGCAAAAACGGGAACTGAAAAGAACCGTTGACCGTGATCAACACACATAGGACAATGACCGCTAAAACAGCACTTACCAGCGTTACACGATTGCGATAACGCGTTGCTTTGCTGTTACGCTTTCGCTTTGCCATACGCTTATTCTCCGACTACCTCATCGTCATCTGCACGATTCATATTCATTTCCATCCATTGTTGGCGCGTAATCAGTACTTGACGAGGTTTACTGCCTTCATGAGGACCCACAATACCGCGTTGCTCCATTTCGTCTATGATACGACCTGCACGCGCATATCCCAAACGCAACCGTCTTTGCAGCAAAGAGGTGGATGCCATTCCGGCTTCGACCACCACCTCGATCGCTTGCGGCAGCATTTCATCTCCGCCGCCGGCAACCCCCTCTTCAGCATCACCGGAGGATTTTGAGGACTTTTCTGCCGCCTCCGCCTGGCGGTTGATCTCTTCAATAACCGCTTCGTCATACTGCTGTGCTTCGGTAGATTTTAAGAAATCAACGACCGACTCTACCTCACGGTTACCAACGAAGCAGCCTTGCACACGCATGGGCTTTGCAAAACCAACGGGCATAAACAGCATATCGCCTTTACCAAGCAATTTTTCCGCGCCACCGGTATCGAGAATAGTACGGGAGTCAACCGCCGATGCCACCGTCAGTGCCAAGCGCGACGGAATGTTGGCTTTGATCAAACCGGTGATAACGTCAACCGAAGGACGTTGCGTCGCAATTACCAGGTGCATACCCGCCGCACGCGCCATTTGCGCCAAACGACAAATATTACTTTCCACTTCGTTGGCGGCAACCATCATCAAATCGGCCAACTCGTCGATAATAATTAAGATTTGCGGGAGAACTTCAAGTGTGTCACTGGTCTTAGCCGCCTCGTTATACGCCGTCAAATCACGCACGCTGTTTTCTGCAAACAACTTGTAGCGACGAAGCATTTCATTGACAGCCCAACCGAGTGCACCCGAGGCTTTGCGAGGATCGGTAACGACGGGAACCAATAAATGCGGGATACCGTTGTAAACACCAAACTCGACTTGTTTCGGGTCAATCAGAAGCAAGCGGACTTCCTCCGGGCGGGCACGAAACAGAATGCTTTGAATCATGGAGTTGGTGCACACCGACTTACCGGAGCCGGTAGTACCGGCAATAAGCAAGTGCGGCATTTTCGCAAGATCCGCTAACACAATTTGGCCACCGATATCCTTACCCAGTGCAACCGTTAACTTGCTTTTGGCATTTTCAAAATCCTTAGAACCAATCAAATCACGCAAGCAAACAGAGCCGCTTACTTTATTCGGCACTTCAATGCCGATTGCCGCTTTGTTCGGAATCGGTGCTTCGATACGTACACCGGTGGTTGCCAAGCGAAGAGCAATATCGTCGGCAAGGCCGGTAATACGGCTGATTTTAACACCGGCACTCGGCTGTAATTCATACCGTGTCACGGTGGGACCGCAAGATATATCCACAACCTTTGCGCTGACACCGAACTCGTTTAGCGTTTGAATCAGCAGGTCAGCTGTGGCGGTTTGCTCCCGCGCAGCGGCGGATTCGTCCATAGACTTAGACTCGTTCAATAGCGACAAAGGCGGACAACAATAGATATCGGCATCTTCCTGCTTTTTCTCAACAGACATTTCGGTTTCGGGTACTGTTTCCTCTTCTTTCACCGGTTCTCTGTCTTCCTCGACATCGGCATATAATTCCTTAGACACCTTTTGCAGAACGGCACCCTTATCCGATTGCTCGGTTTCGGGTTTAACGACAATAACCGAGTCTTGAACATTCTCGTCGGAATATCCACTACCGAGTTCTACATCAATGCCGGCACCTTTCGCGTTCTGTGCGACACTGTCCATAGCGGCTTCCATTGCACTCTCTAATGTTTCCTTCGTAGACTTGACCGGCTTCCACAACGCACGCAGTAAGGTGAAAATCGGCGTTCCGGTTATGAGCATTCCAAACACAAAGACACCTAAAATCAGAATGATCTTAGAACCAACATCGGTGAACAAATATTCCATACAATGACCGAGAAGGCTTCCGAGCGCGCCACCGCCGCCACGACCGTCTGCACCCGCTGTATAGGCATCCAACAAGGCATCTGTCCAGTTATAAACAGTCGCATCGACGCGAAAGATTTCAATCGTACTCGATAATACCGTGATCAGTAAAAAGGATTGCCCTATTTTCGCCTTCACACTGCCTATAGGACGCTCCATCGCGCACAGTATCGCCACATACCCTATTAAAAACGGTAAAATGTATAGGCATGCGCCAAACAAACCGAACAGCGTTTTATGTAACCAACCCCAAAGACTGGCGCCTTCAATCAGCGCAATGCAAAGAAGCAACACGGCACCGGCAAACAGCAATACGGCAGCAGATTGATTTTTGACACTTTGCGAAGCCGTCTTATTCTGCTTTGACCCTGTCCTGCCTTTAGCTTTTGATGCCGTACTTTTTTTGGAAGACTTGCGTTTTTGAGCCACGAATGACCCTCCTCTTTAGAATTATGTAACAGCCGTCAACGGCTGCTTTTAATCATATCGTGCAACGCGCGCAGCGCATGGGATAACGAGCCGATTTCGTCAATCAGGCCTACCGAAACGGCCTCTCTACCATCCAAGACCGTTCCCATATCCGTTGTCATTTCATCCGTATTCATGCACAGTTTTGTGAAACGATCGTGCTTAATACGAGAATGATCCGTGACAAAGCGAATAATTCTCTCCTGCATTCGCTGAAAGTGTGCAAAAGCCTGCGGAACTCCCAAGACAAGTCCGTTAACGCGCACCGGATGAATCGTCATGGTGGCAGACGGAGCGATAAACGAACGCTTAGCTGACACCGCTAACGGAACACCAATGGAATGGCCACCACCTAGCACCAAGGAAACCGTTGGCTTCGTCATACCGGCGATCAGTTCCGCTAAAGCCAATCCGGCTTCAATATCGCCACCGACCGTGTTGAGCAAAATGAGTAAACCGTCAATATCTTGACTTTCCTCAATCGCAACCAGTTGCGGTAAAACATGCTCATATTTTGTCGTCTTATTATCGCCGGGCAAGGCATAATGCCCCTCGATCTGTCCGATGATCGTCAAGCAATGAACGCTGTGTTCACCGTTACTCGTGGTAACCGAACCGTTTTCCACCACGTCCTTGAGTAGTTGCTGCAAATCCGATGCAGGACGCACCGATTCGGATAGTTGGTTTTGTTGTTCGCTCATATTTCTCGCCTCCGGCAGTTAGTGTTGCCGTGAGGCGCCGTAACATACATAGTATACCATTTTAAGGGCTATTACGCAAGCGTCAACGAATATCCAATCGTGTAATTTCAGTGGTTTTTCCGTTTTTGGGATCTACCGTCAATAAAACGGCATTCATGGTACAATCACCGTCTGCTACCGCAAAGCGGACCGGTAACTTATCCTTCATTTTAGAAACGGCAAGTTCCGGACGAATACCGAGAACCGAACGAGTCGGTCCCGTCATGCCAATATCAGAAATAAACGCTGTGCCTCCGTCTAAGATCTGTTCATCTGCCGTTTGCACATGCGTGTGCGTACCAAGCACCGCCGTAACCCGCCCGTCTGCATAAAAGCCGAGGGCTTTCTTTTCTGCAGTTGCCTCAGCGTGAAAATCAACGATACGGCAAACCGGTAGCTCCGGATCGGCAAGCATCGAGTCCAACGTTTCAAACGGACAAGCTAACGGATCCATGTATACCAGTCCCAGCAGATTGATGACCGCAACACAGTAGCGACCCTTATCCACAATAAAAATGCCGCTTCCTGGCGCCGATGCCGGATAGTTGGCAGGACGCAATACGCCGTTCTTTTCGTCCAACAGATCGTATGCTTCCGGACGGCGGAATACATGGTTTCCGGTTGTAACGGCGTCCGCGCCGCATGCAAACAATCTTTCAGCCGACACACGGGTGATGCCGTTACCATCCGCGGAGTTTTCGCCGTTGACAACACACACATCCACGGCATAATTACGCCTCACCGCCGGCAGCACTTTTTCCAAATGTGCACAGCCGGCAGACCCCACAACATCGCCGACACATAAAATGTTCATGCCACTCTTCCTTCTATAGCACAAACGGTGTCCCGTAAAGGACACCGTTTATTGTTATTTCGCGTAATCTACAGCGCGGTTCTCACGAACGAGATGCACCTTGATCTGGCCGGGATAGTCAAGCGAATCCTCGATCTTCTTCGCAATATCACGTGCAAGCAATGTCATTTTATCATCGCTGACAATGTCGGGGCGAACGAGAATACGAATCTCACGACCCGCTTGGATGGCAAACGAACGCTCAACACCTTCAAATTCGTTCGCCACTTCCTCCAGTTTCTCCAAACGCTTAATATAATTTTCCAGATTCTCACGACGAGCACCGGGACGAGCCGCCGAGATAGCATCTGCAGCTTGTACAAGGCAAGCGACAACCGTTGTTGCCTCAACATCGCCATGATGCGCTTGAATTGCGTGAACGACCGCTTCACTTTCCTTATACTTGCGAGCGATGTCAACACCGATTTCGATATGCGAGCCCTCAATCTCATGATCGACCGCTTTACCGATATCATGTAACAAACCGGCACGGCGGGCAACCTCGGGATCAATACCGAGCTCGCTGGCCATAATTCCGGATAAGAAAGCGACTTCCATGGAATGGTTCAAGACGTTTTGACCGTAGCTGGTGCGATAACGCAGACGGCCAAGCAATTTCATGATTTCGGGATGGATACCGTGCAGACCGGTTTCCAATACGGCACGTTCACCCTCCGCCTTGATCGTCGCCTCTACCTCGCGGCGAGCCTTTTCGATCATTTCCTCAATGCGGGCAGGATGAATACGGCCATCCGAGATCAACCGTTCCAACGCAATACGCGCAATTTCACGGCGAACCGGATCAAATCCGGACAAGGTAATGGCTTCCGGCGTATCATCGATAATTAGGTCAACACCGGTCATTGTTTCGATGGTGCGGATATTCCGACCTTCACGGCCGATAATCCGCCCCTTCATTTCATCATTGGGAAGCGGAACAACCGAAACCGTCGTCTCAGAAACCTGATCGGCAGCAACACGCTGAATCGCATGAGAAATCAGTTTGCGTGCACGCAGATCGACTTCTTCTTTGTACTGCGACTCAAACTCATTGATTTTGAGCGCTTTTTCGTGCGTTAGCTCCTCGGAAAGACTTTTTAACAAATAGTCTTTGGCCTGTTCGACGGTGAATCCGGAAATACGTTCCAGCATTTCAAACTGACCTTTTTTGAGGTTCTCAACATCCTGCAAACGAGAATCAATCTCGCGTTGTTTCTTGGCAATGGCTTCTTCCTTCGCCTCGTAGTTCTCGATCTTGTGATCAAGAGATTCTTCTTTTTGTTGAATACGGCGTTCTTGACGGACGACCTCGTTACGACGCTCCTTCAGTTCACGCTCAGATTCGTTGCGCAGACGATGAATTTCGTCCTTTGCTTCAAGCAGGGTCTCCTTTTTCTTGGATTCCGCTGTTGCTTTTGCATCTTTTAAGATCCGCTCGGCCTCTGCTTCTGCCGAGCCAATGGCGGCTTCTGCGGTTTTTCGTCTGTGCGAAACGCCGGCTTTAAAAGCAACCGCACCGGCGACACCGCCGCCGACAGCCAAGGCGCCCAGACCTACTAAAATGTACTCAATCACTTGTTGTGAACACCTCCTGTTTGTTCATTTGTCAAACTTCAATTCGTACGAAAATGCGGGTATGCTGTTGTCATCAAAAGGAACTTCCCGCAAGCGGGAAGAGTAAATCAAACAACCGAGTGTTTGGAAAAATGTAACGACACCGACCATTACATTGACCTCTCCACTCACCAATAAATTATACCTCTCTAAAGCTTTACTGTCAAGAAAAAATCTATATATCGTATCAAAATATGATCGTTACCACATAATATCGTTTTTTACCGCAAAAATCCTCTTTACTCATATCGGGTTATTTGATATAATGAGGACAGTTTATTGAGTTTTAGAGGTGTACCCTTTATGAAGAAAATCATATGTGTACTCATCACAGTGCTTTTACTTGTTTGTGCAAACGCTTGCAAACGCAATGAAATCAGCAACACCGTTGAGAACGAATACAAGATTGCCGTTATTACAAAACCGCTCTCCGAGGATCGAGAAACCTTCGAAGTCGCACAACAGCTTCAACAAAAACACGGTGACAACATGGTAACCGTAACCTATCCGCACAACTACACCACTCATCCTGAACAAGTCGTTTCCACGATAACCGCACTCGCCGATGATCCCGATGTTCGCGTGATCATCATCCCCGATGTGGTGGAT
>CAYVDQ010000048.1:0-9113 GCA_964450615.1 uncultured Eubacteriales bacterium
GATTTATCATCGGCTCGTCAATGGCAGTGCCGGGTGTCAGCGGCGGTACGATGGCAATCGTACTCGGTATTTACGACCGCTTGCTCAGTGCCATCAGCGGTATCCGCAAAAATTTCAAAGAAAACGCGTGGTTCCTCATCCGTTTTGGCTTAGGTGCCGCGATCGGTCTGGTGCTGTTTTATGAGCTGATCGGTCACCTGCTTGAGATTTTTCCGATTCCGGTATCGGCGTTGTTCTTCGGCGCGGTGATCGGCGGTATTCCGACTCTCATGAGTAAGATCAAACCCGATAAAGTGACAGCGAAATTCTGCATTTCGTCTTTGCTGTGGGGATTACTCGGTGTCGTGATCGTATTGGGTGTTGCGAACATCTTGGACGTTCTCAAATGGTTTGGTGTTATCCAATCGGACGTCACTTCGTTGGTATCAAACGTCGATACTATCACACTGACGAATATTTTACTTTGGATCGTGACGGGCTTTGTGATTTCCATCGCTCTGATCCTGCCCGGTATCAGCACTTCACACATGCTCATTATTTTGGGCATTACTAGCATTTTAAGCATGCCGCTTCCGGCACTTGCGATCATCGGTATTTCGCTGATCGTCGGTATTTTCGCTATTACGAAGCCGCTTGAATGGGCGATGAACCGCTTTACACGTCCTACGTATTGCGTCATCATCGGGTTTGTGCTGGGTTCCTTGTGGGATATTTTTGAGGAGCACATCATTCCCGGATTCGGTGCACTCGGATCGGTGTGGTGGCACTGGGCGCTGACGATTGCCGTCGCGGTTCTTCTGTTTGTCGGCGGACTACTTGGCCTGTTGCACCTCTCGCGATTCTCTGATGACTAAAGCAAAGGATGAGCGCTCCGAACGCCTCATCCTTTGTTTTTTATATTGATATTTTCTTTGAGTGACAGTATAATAATACTGTTGCGAGGAGCGTGATGACATGAATTACTCAGAATTTTATATGTCGCTGTCCGGTAAGAAAGTGGCTGTTTGCGGTATTGGCCGTAACAACACGCCGGTCGTGCTGCAGTTGCTTGCTCACGGCGCCAAAGTGACGGCTTGTGATAAACGTTCCCGTGAAGAACTCGGCGAAACGGCAGAACTGCTCACGCAGGCGGGAGCAACACTGCAACTCGGTGACAGTTACCTGGATAATTTGGATGCCGAGCTTATTCTGCGCACCCCCGGCATGAAACCGTATCTGCCGCCATTTGAGGCGGCACGTGCCGCGGGTAGGACCGTGACTTCCGAAATGGAGCTGTTCTTCGACTTGTGTCCCGCACCGATCTATGCGGTGACGGGCTCAGATGGTAAGACTACAACCACCACCGTGATTGCCGGTTTGTTGGAAGCAGCGGGCAAAACCGTGCACCTCGGCGGCAACATCGGCAGACCGCTGTTGCCGATTATTGAGGAGATCGAAGAGTTGCACACCGCCGTGACCGAGCTCTCCAGTTTTCAGCTGACGATGATGACACAAAGCCCGAAAGTGGCGGTCGTCACCAACGTCGCACCCAATCACTTGGATTGGCATACCGATATGCAGGAATACATCGATGCCAAGAAAAATTTAATTGCTCATCAGCAACCGACCGACCGTGCGGTGCTCAACGCGGATAACGATATCACCGCCTCCTTTGCCGCTGATTGCACGGGTGAGGTGTGGCTGTTCTCGCGCCGTCACCCGGTGGAGAGAGGCACCTATCTCGGAGAAGACGGTATTCTGTACGGCACGGACGGTACCGAAACCGTTGCCATTATGCCTGCATCGGACATTCGCATCCCCGGCGTGCACAACGTAGAAAACTATTTAGCAGCCTTCGCGGCTGTTTGGGGTGTGGTGCCGGTATCGGTGATGGCGGACTATGCCCGCACGTTCAGCGGGGTTGCACACCGCTGTGAACTCGTACGCGAGCGGAACGGTGTTCGTTGGTACAACGATTCCATTGGCTCCAGTCCGTCGCGCACCATTGCAGGACTCAAAGCCTTCGATCAAAAGGTGATTTTGATCGCGGGTGGGTACGATAAGCACGTTCCGTACGATCCGCTCGGTCCGATTGCCGCCGAAACGGTGTCTGCCGCGATTTTACTTGGTACCACCGCAGGTGCGATTGAAACTGCCATACGTGCGTGCTCCGATCTGCTGATCTACCGTGTGGCGGATATGGCAGAAGCGGTCAAAACGGCGGATAGAATCACCCAAAACGGTGACATTGTGTTTATGTCACCCGCCAGCGCCAGTTTTGACATGTACAAGAATTTTGAAGAACGCGGCGATCATTTCAAACAGCTCGTCAACGATTTGTGAGGAAACCTTTATGGAATTGAAAAGTATGTTACGCGCCCTCTGTTTCGCATCCGGCGTAAACGGATGCCGTGAGGCGGCGGATGTCGCGGCGCAGTATTTATCTGAATTTACCGATGAGATCCATCGTGACCGTTTGGAGAATGTTTGGGGATCTTTGAAATCCGATACCCCCGATGCACCCACACTGTTGTTGGAAGCGCATATTGATGAGATCGGCTTTACCGTTACGCAGATTGACGATAATGGCTTTTTGCATGTTGCACCGTGCGGCGGGGTGGATAACCGCGCCTTGGCGGCGGCGCCCGTTACGGTGCTGACCGATCCGCCTTGTAACGGTGTGTTTTGTGCAACACCCGCACACCTTGCAAAGGACGATGCACCGCTGCCGGAAATCGGTGAACGCGGTATTGACGTCGGTATGAGTGCAAAGGAAGCAAAAGCGCGTATTCCGATCGGCACACGCGTTGTCTTTGCGGCTCATTTTGAGGAATTGCTAAACGATCGCGTCTGCTCCAAAGCATTGGATAACCGCGCGGGTGTTGCGTCAATTTTATACGCACTCTCGCTTCTCAAAGGGCGTTCCTTGCCGTTCAATGTGGTGGTGGCGTTTTGCGTGCAGGAAGAACTGGGCCTGCGCGGTGCGAAAACCGCCGCGTACGGGATTCGACCGGATGCCGCTATTGTTGTCGACGTCAGTTTTGCGCACACACCGGATGCCGATAAGGCCTCCTGCGGTACGCTCGGCGGCGGTGTGATGCTCGGTATATCCCCGATACTTAATAAGAACATGACGGATTCTCTGCGGAAATTGGCGGAGAAACAGAATTTACCGTTACAATATGAAGTAATGGGCGAGACGACCGGCACGAATGCCGATACGGTCAGCGTGACGGCTGACGGCATTTCCACCGCCTTGCTTTCGATTCCGCTCAGGTATATGCACACGCCCGCCGAGGTCGTTTCTCTGCGGGATGTGGAAACGGTTGCCCGCGTGATCGCGGCATTCGCCGCCGAAGGGGAGGTGTCGGACCGTGCTTAATAGGGTGAAAAACTTATGCGCGCTTTCCGGCATTTCGGGCCGCGAGCATGCCGTGCGTGATTATCTTATCAAACAGTTGCAAGATGCCCCTGCGATTGCTGAGATTCGCGTGGATCGGTTGGGAAATTGTATTGTTTCTCTCAAAGGCCGCAAATCGGCGCCCAAAAAGGTCTTGTTTGCCGCACACATGGATGAGGTGGGCGGTATCGTTACCGGCATCACCGATGACGGGTATTTACGCTTTGACACGGTCGGCGGCATCACACCCGACGTTCTCTTTTCCCGACAGGTGTGGGTGAACGGTCACGCCGGCGTGATTGGCGGGAAAGCGGTGCACCAGTGCAAAGGGGAGGAGAAAACCAGGGTTCCCGCCGCCCGCAGTATGCGGATCGATATCGGTGCCGATTCCAAGGAAGAGGCGCTCACTGTTGCGCGTGAGGGCGATGCCGTTACCTTTTCACCTGCTTCTTTTTCACTTACTGACGGCAAGCTTTGCACCAAAGCGTTGGATGATCGCGCCGGATGCGCGCTGTTGCTTGAATTGGCTCACACCGAGCCGGAATACGACGTCACACTGGTCTTTACCGTACAGGAGGAGATCGGTCTGCGCGGTGCGATGACAGCCGCATATGCCCTGCAACCGGAGATCGCAGTGGTGGTGGATTCCACAACCGCTGCCGACAGCGCAGGTGTACCGTCGGATAAACAGGTTTGCCGTATGGGCGAAGGTCCCGTCGTTTCCTTTATGGATCGACAAACGATGTACGATCCTGCGTTGTATGCCTATATTCGCGATTTAGCGGGGAAAAACGGTATTCCGTCTCAAACCAAAACGATGGTCGCCGGCGGCAACGATGCCGGCGCGTTTCAGCGCGCAAAGGAGGGAGCCTATGCGGCGGCGGTTTCCCTGCCGTGCCGCTATATCCATTCGCCGTCTTCGGTGCTTTTGGAGCAGGATATCACCGATACTTATCGGTTGTTGCAATTACTGCTTAACACCCTGCCGACGTGGGAGACATCGGTATGATTTCCTTGATCGATCGGGAACTTCCATCCGGCATCATCGGGGACGAGCCTGTTTCGGGTCGTTTGCTTTCCTGGTGGGAAGCCTACCGCGATACGCCCATCGCCCGGTTCTACCAAACGGAACACGGCGGGTGTATTGCCGTTATGGATACGCAAGCGGTTGCTTGCATCCCGAAGGAGGATGCCGAGGAGGTAGCCGCGTTTTTCAATCTGCAACCCGACGTTCGCTCGGTATATACCACAAATCCTGCGTGTTTTGTTGGCAAGGTGAAACACTTTACAGTCATGATCGCGCCGAATGTCACCGAAGCGGAAACGCTCGAAACGGTCAGTTTAAGGAATCTGTATCCTTTTTTACACCCGTTTTTCGACGATCTGCCGCCCTTTGAAGCGTGGTATCTGGATGTATCGTACCGCACGCGGCACGATCTTTGCCGTCACGCGGCCATTACGGATAACGGTGTTATCGCATCCTCTGCCATGACGGTGGCGGAATGGCAAAGCGGCGCGCTGCTCGGCGGTGTCGCCACCGCGCCCGATTACCGCCGCCGCGGCTATGCGGGGCGTTGCGTGTTGAGCTTAACGGCGGCCTTGCAGGCGAGGGGGAAGACTGTATGGATCTGTCCCTATAACCCGCCGGCACAGCGTTTATATGAATCATTGGGGTTTCGGGCGCATAGCACCGTGACCGTTATCGAAAGGAAGTAACGTACCGTTATGGATACACAGTTTTTCAGCATTGATCCCCGCTTGCAAGCGTTGTCGCGCGAAGCGATGAAAGCGGCACAGGCGGCATTCGATCGGATTGACAACGTCACCGAATACAATCAGCAAAAGGTATTATCCGCTTTTATTCGTCATAAAGTCAGCGAGAGCTATTTTGCCTCCACCACCGGTTACGGCTACGGCGATCGCGGCCGCGACGCACTGGAAGAGGTGTTTGCGGATGTGATGGGCGCCGAGGATGCGTTGGTGCGTCACAGTATTTTATGCGGCACGCACGCGATCACGCTGGCGTTGTTCGGCGTGCTGCGGCCGGGCGATACCCTGCTCGAGGCAACCGGCAAGCCGTATGATACACTGATCGGTGTGATCGGCGCGGACAAGCCGTCCGCCGGTTCGCTTGCGGAGTACGGTATCGGTTACAAGGAAGTACCGCTGACAAACGGTCGACCGGATCTTGATGGCATTGCGGCAGCGCTCAGGGAAGATCCCGCCATTCGCATGGTACATATCCAGCGCTCCCGCGGCTACGACCTTCGTCCGTCGTTATCTGTCGCCGCGATCGGCGAGATTATTCAAACTGTTCGTGCCGTCCGCGCGGATGCGGTGGTGTTTGTGGATAACTGCTACGGCGAATTTGTTGAAACCATGGAGCCGACGGCGGTTGGAGCCGATCTGATGGCAGGCTCGCTCATCAAAAACCCCGGCGGCGGTATCGCCGAGAACGGAGGATATATCTGCGGGCGCCGTGATCTTGTGGAGCAATGCTCCTATCGCATGAGCACACCGGGGCTTGGTCGCGAGGTGGGGGCTTCGCTCGGCCACAATCGGTCACTGTTTATGGGATTGTTCCACGCGCCGCACGTGGTGGGCGAGGCGTTGAAAACAGCCGTGTTTGCAGCCTCTTTATTTGAACGCTTGGGATATCGTTGCTCGCCGACGGCTGACGAGGTGCGTGCCGATATCATTCAAGCCGTCTGCTTAGAGAATTCGGACGCGCTGATTGCGTTTTGTCGCGGTATTCAAAGCGGTGCGCCCGTAGATGCCTACGTGACACCCGAGCCCTGGGATATGCCGGGATACGATAATCAGGTCATTATGGCGGCGGGCGCGTTCACGCTCGGCTCGTCCATTGAATTATCTGCTGACGCACCGCTGCGCGATCCGTTCGCGGTGTATATGCAGGGGGGACTCAATTTCCACTCCGGTAAGATCGGTGTGTTATTGGCGGCACAGACCATGTTGGATAACGGTCTTTTGAACTTGTAAAGTCATATTTTTTCTCATCACTCCATATAGTGTAAAGAACACGGATATGGGGTGAGAGCATGAAAGGGGCCGTTGAAGAACGCGCGATTGAACTTGGCGAATACATATTGGAAAATAAAACCACGGTACGCGCCGCGGCGAAGAAATTTCATATTTCAAAATCCACGGTGCACAAAGACGTTTCGGATCGTTTGCAGACTGTGAACCCACAGTTATACGGAGAAGTGCGCCGCATTTTAGAGATCAATAAGGCGCAACGACATATCCGCGGCGGCATTGCCACCCGCGAAAAATACCGTCACGAAGACGAATAAATGGAAAGCGCTCAGGAGAAACTCTCCTGAGCGCTTATTTTATGTTTCGTATATCGCGACACCCATGTCGCCGTCGACCTCCGGTACGAAGACCGCGACAATCTCCTTGCGAGAGGTCGGCAGATTTTTGCCGACGAAATCACCGCGGATAGGCAGTTCGCGGTGACCGCGGTCGATCAGTACCGCCAGTTGAATACGCTCGGGCCGTTCGTGCTTCATCACTGCATCCAGCGCCGCACGGACGGTACGGCCGGTATAGATCACGTCATCCACCAATACCACCGTTTTATCCTTGATGGGGAAGTCGATCTTGGTGCTGCCTACGATCGGATCCACCGACAACCCATCCAGATCGTCGCGGTATAGGGTGATATCAAGTGAGCCGACTTTGATCGGAATATCGGAAAACGAGCGGATGTTTTCCGCCAACCGCTGCGCCAGCGGCACGCCGCGGCGCTGAATGCCAATCAGACACAACGTATCACAGCCGGCGTTCTTTTCCACGATCTCGTGCGCCATGCGTACCAGCGTACGCTTGACGGAGCTTTCATCCATGATGTGAGATTTCACTGTCGGCATGGTTTATTCCTCGCTTGCTTCTTCCTCGTCCAGAATCGCAACGGCGGGCAAGGTAACAATGCGTGCGCCGGTATCGTTTTGTACGGTCTCAAAGGTCATTTGACCGCCGCACACCGAGCAGGCGGGGCGAAGTTTCTCGTCCGATGCGCGAATCGGCAATGCTACGCCGCGTTGACTGGCAATGCAGGCGCGTTGGTGACCTGAAAGCACTTCGCCGTGACCGCATTCGCACAGGGCAATCGTGATGGGGCGCATCTGCTCTTTTTTGGTGCGCATCGTCTTGTACAGCTTGGGGCAGTACAGCAGATCATTGGTGGAAAGCTTGGCACTTCCGGAAACAGCAAAATCGTCCACAACGTTCAACGAGCATTTTCCTGTTTTCAAAAAATAGCAGGTATTTTTATTCAATCGGATGGTAAGATCGACCATACCCTTCGGTCTATCCATAACATAACACCTCAATTCAAAGTCGATTATATCACATAATTTTGCATTTTCCTATATTTTTCGAAAAAATTTTTCTTTTGCCAAAATCGGTTGTTTTTCCTATCAATAAACAGCGTTAATTGCGGAACAGTAATAGTGGCAAACGCTTTTTTGAAAATGAGGTCACTGTATGAAAAAAACAATACGGATCATCAGCGGGTGTGTCACTTTGGTTTGTCTAGGTATACTCAGTGCCATCGTGTATTGGGCGGTTCAACTACCGGATTCGTATCAGGTGGAGGAAGGCTCGACGTTGTATGTCGATGAAACCATCTCCATCTCGACAAATTTGCAAACCGATCAAGCGGTATCACGGTCACTGGATGCGGGAGTGGGGGACACGTATCCGCTGACACTGCATTGGCTCGGATTGTTTCCCATCAAGGACGTCACCGTTTCTGTAGTGGAAAAAGGCACCGTGGTGCTCGGCGGTATCCCGTTCGGTATTAAACTGTATGCAGACGGTGTCATGGTCGTCTCCTTGTCAGCGGTGGAAACCGCCACCGGCAATAAGTATCCCGCCAAAAACGCGGGTATCAAGGTCGGCGATCAGATCCTTTCGATCGACGGCACGGCGGTATATACCAACGAAGACGTAAGCGATGCGGTGAAGAGATCGGCGGGCAAGAAAATGACGTTCCACATTCGCCGTGACGGCATTGAATTTGACGTTGCGTTTTGTGCCGAAAAATCCGTAAAAGAAAATTGCTACAAGGTAGGCGTGTGGGTACGCGACAGCTCCGCCGGTATCGGCACCGTCACGTTTTACGATCCGGACACCAACGTCCTCGGCGGTCTCGGTCACGCGGTATGCGACGTGGACACCGGTGAAGTGATTCCCATCTCATCGGGTGAGATCGTCCCTGCCCGCATTTACGGTGTCAGCAAAAGCGAGGTCGGCACTCCGGGCGAACTGCGCGGTGGCTTTGAAAGCGGTACGTTCGGACCGCTGCTTAAGAACTGTGACCGCGGTGTCTATGCCTCACTTGATGCTAACACCATGCTCGGTGAACGCTTGCCCATCCTCCTCAAACAAGAGGTGAAAACCGGCGATGCCAGGATCTATACCACCGTATCCGGCACAAAACCTACGTGGTATGATATTAAGATTACCCAAGTTCGCTACCGCGATACTACCGGTACGCGCAGTATGGTCGTGGAGATCACGGACCCCGATCTGCTCGCCGTAACCGGCGGTATCGTGCAAGGCATGAGCGGGACACCGATCGTCCAAAACGGCAAACTCGTCGGCGCGATCACCCACGTGTTTGTCAACGACCCCACCAAAGGCTACGCCATCTTCGCAGAGAACATGCTCGAAACAGCACATTCTATAGGGCAGGGGCTTGCTCCTG
>CAYVDQ010000049.1:0-9039 GCA_964450615.1 uncultured Eubacteriales bacterium
AACGCGATGCACGGCGTGGATTATATCTTCCACGCGGCGGCGTTAAAGCAGGTGCCGTCCTGCGAATTTTTCCCCATTGAGGCGGTCAAGACCAACGTCATCGGCACGGAAAACGTGCTGACTGCCGCCATCGAAGCAGGGGTCAAGAACGTGGTGTGCCTGTCCACCGATAAGGCGGCATACCCCGTCAACGCGATGGGCACGTCCAAAGCCATGATGGAAAAGGTGGTCGTGGCGAAATCCCGTACCGTATCACCCGATAAAACCAAGATCTGCTGCACGCGCTACGGCAACGTGATGTGCTCGCGCGGTTCGGTCATTCCGCTGTGGATCGATCAGATCAAGGCGGGCAAGCCCATCACCATCACCGACGGCAACATGACCCGCTTCATCATGTCACTGGACGAGGCGGTGGATCTGGTGCTGTTCGCGTTTGAGAACGGCGAGGCGGGCGATATTTTAGTCCAAAAAGCCCCCGCCTGCACCATTCAGACACAGGCGGAGGCGGTGTGCGAGCTGTTCGGCGGCGACAAGGACAACATCAAGGTCATCGGCATCCGCCACGGCGAGAAGATGTACGAGACCCTGCTCACCAACGAAGAATGTGCCAACGCTGTGGATATGGGCGATTTCTACCGCGTCCCGTGCGACAACCGCGGCTTAAACTACGATAAATACTTCAACAAGGGCGATGCCGAGCGCAACCCGCTCACGGAGTTTAACTCTAACAACACCGATCTCTTAAACGTCGAGCAGACGAAAGAGAAGATCGCGTCGCTCGCCTACATTCAAGAACGACTGGCGGAGGATAAATAACCATGGCGGCTTTCAAAAACAACGGCAAACTGAAACTCTTAATCATCGTCGGCACGCGCCCCGAGATCATTCGCCTGGCGGCAGTTATCAACAAATGCCGCACCTACTTTGACACCATCTTGGCGCACACCGGACAGAACTACGATTACAACTTAAACGGCGTGTTTTTCAAGGATCTCAAATTGGACGATCCGGACGTGTATTTGGATGCCGTCGGCGCCGACCTCGGCGAGACCTGCGGCAACATCATTGCGAAATCCTATAAGTTAATGGAAGAAATCAAACCCGATGCCGTACTGGTGCTGGGTGATACCAACAGTTGTCTGTCGGTCATCGGCGCGAAGCGGTTGCATATTCCGATCTTCCACATGGAAGCGGGCAACCGTTGCAAGGACGAGTGTTTGCCGGAAGAAACCAACCGCCGTATTGTGGACATCATTTCGGACGTCAACATGGCGTATTCCGAGCACGCGCGCCGCTATCTTGCCGACTGCGGTCTACCGAAAGAGCGCACCTACGTGACCGGCTCGCCGATGGCAGAGGTATTGCATAACAACCTCGCTGAAATCGAGGCGAGTGACGTGCATGCGCGGTTAGGATTAGAGAAGGGCAAGTATATCCTGCTCTCCGCCCACCGCGAAGAAAACATCGACACCGAGAAAAACTTTGTCAGTTTGTTTACTGCCATCAACAAAATGGCAGAGAAATACGACATGCCGATCTTATATTCCTGCCACCCGCGTTCGCGCAATCGGTTGGATGCGAGCGGCTTCAAGCTGGACCCGCGCGTGATCCGTCAGGAGCCGCTTGGATTTCACGATTACAACTGCCTGCAGATGAACGCGTTTTGCGTGGTATCGGATTCCGGCACCCTGCCGGAGGAGAGCAGCTTCTTCACCTCGATCGGCAAACCGTTCCCGGCGGTGTGCATCCGCACCTCCACCGAGCGCCCCGAGGCGCTGGATAAAGCGTGCTTTATCCTGTCGGGCATCGACGAAGTGGGACTGCTGCAATCCGTCGATACCGCCGTCACCATGAACCAAAACGGCGACTACGGGATTCCCGTTCCGGATTACATCGAGGAAAACGTTTCGACGAAAGTCGTCAAGATCATTCAGTCGTACGTCGGCGTGGTCAACAAGATGGTCTGGCGTAAATTCTGAGAATCGAGGAATTCCGTATGACAACCGAACAACTTCTGATCGCGTTACTTCGCGCGGTGTTAAACGGTGAGCCGTTCAACGACCCCATCACGTTTGCCGATTTTAAAGCCGTGTACAAGTTAGCGGCGAAGCACGATCTAAAGCACCTTGTGTACACTGCCGCGGAAACGGGCGGTGTGTTACCGACTCCAAGCGATGAGGCGGATAGGGCGTTCATGGAACAAGCCGCTGCGGCGGTGATGAGCGCGCAGTACCGCTTTGTCAAATTGGAAGCGGAGCTTGCCCACATCGGTCAGGTGTTCGAGCGGGAGGGGATTCCGTATATCCCGCTCAAAGGCGCGGTACTGCGGGTGCTGTATCCTGAGGAGTGGATGCGTACCAGCTGTGATATTGACGTACTGGTGCATGAGGAAGACCTCGACCGCGCGGCAGACGCGCTGGTTGCCGAGGGGTTTGAAACCGACGGCGTACGCAACTATCACGATATGTCGCTTTACTGCGACGGCGTGCATTTGGAATTGCACCACAATATTTTAGAGCGTGTTCCGCAGATGGATGCGGTGCTCGCCACCGTGTGGGACCACACCGTTTCCAAAGGCTGTTATCATCTGGAAAAACCGGCGTTCTTTTTATTCCATCATTTCGCGCACATGGCGCATCATTTTCTCGGCGGCGGGTGCGGTATCCGCACCGTGATGGATCTGTGGCTGCTCTTGCAAAGCGGCGGTTGCTCGTCCAAAGAGGTGCTTACCCTGTGCGAGCAGGGCGGTCTGTTAACGTTTGCCGAGCAGATGTGCGCGCTGGCGGCGGTGTGGTTTGGCGACGGCGAGCACGATGCGACCACGCGCCGCGTGGAACAGTTTATCCTGCACGGCGGAGCCTACGGTTCCCGCGAACAGCGAAGCGCCTCCGCGGCGGCACGCTACGGCACGGTGGGAGCCGCGTGGCACAAGATCTGGATGCCGTATATCGACTTGAAGCAAGTATACCCGCAAGTGGAGAGCAAGCCGTATCTTGTCCCGTATTACCAAGCACACCGCGTTCTCACCCGCTTAAAACAAGGGCGCGGCGAACAAGCGATTGAGCGTCTTCGCGCCGTTGGCGAACAGAGCGACGAGGCGGTGGCCGAAACGCGGGAACTATTATCTGATTTGGGATTGTATGAGGTGAGCGAATGAACGTTTTGATTACCGGTGCGAACGGTTTTGTCGGCAAAAATCTTGTCGAAAGTTTAAAGACGATTCGGGACGGTAAAAACCGCACCCGCCCGTCGCTGACGATTGAGGAGATTTATTGCTACGATATCGATTCCACCCCCGAAGAACTGGATGCGTATTGCAAACAAGCGGATTTCGTATTCAATTTGGCGGGTGTCAACCGTCCGCAGAACGCGGAAGAATTCATGCAAGGCAACTTCGGCTTTGCGTCCACCCTGCTGAATACGCTCAAAAAGCATGGCAACACCTGTCCCGTTGTGCTGTCAAGCTCGATTCAGGCGACCTGCATCGGACGGTACGACAGCGAGTACGGCCGCTCCAAAAAAGCGGGGGAGGATCTGTTCTTTGCCTACGGCGAGGAGACCGGTGCTAAAGTACTCGTCTACCGCTTCCCCAATCTGTTCGGCAAATGGTGCCGCCCGAATTACAATTCCGCGGTCGCCACGTTCTGCCACAACACGGCAAACGATCTCCCCATCACGGTGAACGATCCCGCCGTACAGTTAGAATTGTTGTATATTGATGATCTGATCGAGGAAATGCTGGACGCGTTGGAGAGCAAAGAGCATCACTGCACGTTCGACGGCATCGACACCATCCTTTGTGAGGACGGCGCGTTTTGTGCCGCGCCCACCACGCACAAGGTCACCTTGGGCGAGATCGTGGAACTGCTCAACGCGTTCAAAGCCCAGCCCGGGACGCTGATGATGCCCGAAATCGCTCACAATTCCTTTGCGAAAAAGCTCTATTCTACGTATCTGTCCTACCTGCCGAAAGAGAAAACGGCGTTTCCCTTAAAAATGAACGTGGACGAGCGCGGCAGCTTCACGGAACTGCTCCGAACCGCGGCACACGGACAGGTCAGTGTCAATATCTCCAAACCGGGTATTACGAAAGGTCAGCACTGGCACCATACCAAATGGGAGTTCTTCATCGTCGTTTCCGGTAAAGGACTCATTCAGCAGCGAAAAGTCGGCTCGGACGAGGTGCTGGAATTCAAGGTCAGCGGTGACAAGATCGAAGCGATCCATATGCTGCCAGGTTATACACATAATATTATCAACCTGTCGGACACCGACGATTTGGTGACGGTGATGTGGGCGAACGAGCCGTTCGACCCCGCCCACCCCGACACCTTCTTTGAACCCGTATAAAAAAGCGGAGAAATGCAATTTTTGCATTTCTCCGCTTTTTTTTGCTTGACATTTTCCGGATAGCGGTTATAATATAACTTATAGCGAATGAAATCCATTCCAAAAAAGGAATAGCAAAGAGGAGGAATACGATATGCCATCTGCATTGATCTATCTGATCGTGATGCTGGGAACCATTCTTGTGTGGTTCCTCTTGCTCAAACGGCCGGTATACGAGGCAGTTTTGGTGAGCTTTTTGGTGCTGCTGGGTGTTACTGGCACGTATATGAACGTGTTTGAGTACATAGACGCGGCGCTTTCCACCAATCTTCTGTATACCATGACCGCCTTTGTAGCGATGTCCATTATTCTGACGAAAACCAAAGTCATCGACGGGTGTGTTGCCATCATTCTGTCGCTGCTCGGTCGTGTGACCGGCGGTGCGGGATATGTCTCAGTCGTCGCGAGCGCGTTTATGGGCGCGCTGTCGGGTTCCGGTCCCGGTAATGTTATGGCGACCGGCACGATGACGATTCCGGCAATGAAACGCAGCGGGTTTCCGGCGGAACTCGCGGCAAATATCGAAAGCAACGCCAGCTATCTCGGTAATATGATCCCGCCGTCCTCCAACATCATCGCGGCGATGGAAGCGCTCACTCTTACCGCGTTGTTGCCGCAAGAGGTATCGCAGGGACAATTCTGGACGGTGCTGTGGGCGATCTCGCTGTGGTTTATCCTGCAGCGTCTGGTGATGGTGTTTGCGTTCTGTAAGTATTACAAGGTCAAGCCGATGGCGAAAGAAGAACTTCCGAAATTTTCCGAGGTTCTCAAATCCGGCTGGCAGGGCCTGCTGTTGCCGTTGATCATTTTACTGCCCTTTGTTCTTGACGCACTCTTTACCAACAATTTCTTCACCGCACAGCTTGGTGCAACCGGTGCGAAATATCTGTCCAGCAGTTTGCTCTTATTCATCCCCGGTGTGGCGGCGATCTACAACTGCCTCATTACAAAGGACAAGAAAGAGATCACCCCGCATCGTATTGCGAAAATGTTTGCAGGCAGTGTCAAATCCATTGCTCCCGCCGTCGGCGTGTGCATCATCGGCTATATGATCGGTGCCATGTTCAAGGATTTGGGTGTTGCGCAGGAATTGCTTACCTTTGTGCAGGGCTTCGCATTCAATAAATTCGGTATGGTCGTCTTTATCTGCGTTATCAGCTGCATACTCGGTATGTTCATTCCCGGCTCGTCCATTGTGGTCACCTTTGGCCCGACCTTCATTGCCGCCCTCGCGGCTGTCGGTGTCGAGCCGTTGCTCGCCGCCGCGATGCTCCCTTGTATTTGTGGTGTCATGTGCGGCATTACCCCGCCGCTGGGACTCGGTATGTATGCCGGTATGTCTGTCGCGGAGTCGGATTTCGGCAAGACGTTCAAAAACAACCTGTGGTGGGTTGCTGCCCAGTTTGTTCTGCAGGTGGTCGTCCTGATGGGCTGGCTGCCGCTATTCGGTCTGTAAGGGGGTACGAGAGATGAAAGAAACCTTAAAAAAGATAGCCGACGTGTGCAAACTGGTCTTTGGCTACGGTATTATGGTAACGCTATTTTTAGGCGGACTCACCTTTTTTGGGTACGTGGCGGCACTCATCGTCGGTGGGGATACCGCAACGGCGATTTGTACTTTTCTCTACAAAACGCTGACCCCGATCATCACGTACGCCACTTCGATTTTGGTGCTGTTCGGTCTTATATCGATGTATCTGGCGGGCGAAAAAGCGCTCACCCCCGACAAAAAACCGAAAACGAAATAAACAAAACGCCCGATGCATGCAAGGCATCGGGCGTTTTTCATTTCGTTAATAACTCAATCGCATATTTTGCGTATTCCGACAGATACTGTCCGCGGCGCGTGACCGCCGCCGATTGTCGGGAGTAGGTGTTGTTTTTGATGGTGTAAAGCGTGATCCGTTCATCGGACAGAAAATCCTCGATAAAGGGGAGAGGCAAAACGGCGGCTCCGACACCGACAACCGCCAACTGCCACGCCGCCGATAAACTCTTGACCTGTGCGGCGATGGTGGGTTGTACGGCGGCTTTGCTGCAGATCTTATCAAACACCTGCCGCAGCTCCTGCGTTTCACCCACCACCACAAAGGGAAGGTTCTTGCAGTCGGCAAAATCCACCTCGCGTAAAGCGCCGTTCTCGGTCGACGGCAGTGTCGCGGCGAGTGCGTTCGGCACGGCAAGCACCAGTGCTTCGGATTCAATCGGCACCGCGTCCAACACCGATTCGTCCACCGGCAGATTTAAGATCGCCAGATCGAATTTTCCGTCTGCCGCGTCACGGCGCAGATCGGCGCTGTTATCCTCGTGCAACACCACTTGCACACCGGGAAATCGCTCCCGAAAGGCTTTCACAATCTTCGGCATTAAATACATACAGCGAAACGGTGATACACCGATGGTCAGCCGTCCCGCTTCACCGGACTTAAACCGTTCCATCGTGCGAAGCAGTTGGTCCTCTCGGTACACCATATTTTTGGCTTCTTCGATAAAATACGCACCGGCGGGCGTGAGTGTCAGAGGAGAGGTGCTGCGATCAAAGAGCTTGATACCAAGCTCTTGTTCCAGCGCCCCGATCTGCTTGCTTAAGGCGGGTTGTGTGATATTCAGTTCATTGCTCAGTCCGGAAAAACTGCGTACTTCGGCGAGCCGTATCGCATAGTTCCATTGACGGCGGTTCATACCGTCACCCCCCTCGGCGCGTGGCGATCAGCACCAGGCCTGCATTGAGCAGACAAAGCAGGCACAGAATCCCGATCATCGCTTTCGTCATCGTGTTATTGATAAAATCCATCGACGGGTTAAAATAATCAAAGATCAGCAGCGTTATCAGCATGAGTGTCAATACGATCATCGCGTGTGCGAGAATATGGGGCAGCTTCACGGTTATTCCACCTCTCCGATGTACAGGATATCACTGACAACGCGACCGTCTTTGTACGGCTGATTGACGATCGCACCGTCAAACGCCATCTGCGCGGTTTGCCCGCCGTCCAAATTGTACGCGAGCGTACAGCCGAGGTCTTTCATAAGCGTTGACAAGTCCACCATGGTCAGTCCTTGTGAATACCCTTCGGCGCGACCGTCCACCACCACGAACGCGTAATGCCCCGGCTCATAATACCCGATGGCACAGCGCGGATGCTCGGAACTGAGATGCCCGCGGTACGAGGTAAGCGGCGTGCCGTCTTTTTTGAACAGCGACGGTCCGAAACTCCATGCCTGCCAAGCGCCGTTTTCCATTTCCGTCTCGGCATCAAAGGGCTCGCCGTCGTAAAAGATCTTCATGGTACCGTCGCGGTACAACACGCACAGGTCGCCGTCCTGAGTGGACTCGCGGTACAGCTGGCCGTTGCGGATGACGGTGCGGGTCGCGTTCATGCCGTAATAATCACCCGATGTGGCAAGAATCGCGCCTTGACGCTCGGCAATGTCCAGCACGTCCTCCTTAATGTTCTTCCCGAAGGTGTCCTTTGCAAACGCGGTGCGGAAGCAGTCGATTGAGTTTACGTAGACGTCCGCGACGTAATAGGTCACGAGCGAATCTCCCTCACCCTTGGTGCGCTTCTCCACCGAGATGGCGATGTTAGGGCTGGTGTACGAATTCTCCGTTTTCACCACCTCGTCGGTGAACGGTGCCTTGACGATGTCGGTTTCCGTTTCAATCGGCTCGCTGTCGGTGACGGGAGGGGTGATTGCCTCGGTGGTGTCCATCGAGAACGGGATCACGTGATGAAACAGTGCAAACACGCACAGTAGGACGCCCGCGATGCCCACGTCCAACACAAAGGGGAGCCACTTTCGTCTGCGTCGGGGCTTGAGCGGCGTCTTTTGCTGTTGTGCTGTCATTTCGTCGGCAGCCTGCACTTCGATCACTTGTTCCAGCGTGAGACCGCTCATAACCGATCCCCCCTTTCTTTTCCTCCCATTATACAACAAAAAATGACAATCGTCTATGAATTTTTTGAAATCCGACACATTTTTACCGCCGAAATTTCAAACTTGACGAAAGCGCTATATATGGTATAAAATAGAATATATATGACTCTAAATAGCAGGGTGACAAGAGCGATCCGAACCTGCCTCAAGCCGGTACATTTCGGTGCTTTTCACCCAATTTATTCTTGCAAGGCGGAAAGCCTTGCTTCGCCTAAATTGAGCAAAAATCCCTCGAAATTTTCTCACCTTGAGGTCGAAGATTTTAAAGAGTGCGGTTTTTTGGTCAATCAAGGCATAAAGCGCAGCCAATACTTTCGTATTGGCGAGTATTTTAACGAAGAGTGACCGGAAATCCGCCCCTTTAAAACTGGTTTGGATTGCTCTTGTCACCCTGGGGGAGAACACTATGGCAACCAAAAAGCCAAACTACGATAACGAAAGCATATCCTCGCTCAAAGGGGCGGACCGTGTGCGCAAACGCCCGGCGGTCATCTTCGGTTCGGACGGACTGGAAGGCTGTCAGCACGCGGTGTTTGAGATCCTATCCAACTCTATCGACGAGGCGCGCGAGGGGCACGGCAATAAGATCGTCACCACGCGGTTTGAGGACGGCTCCTTTGAGGTGCAGGACTTCGGCCGCGGCATTCCCGTGGATTTCAACCAAAAAGAAAACCGCTACAACTGGGAACTCGTTTTCTGCGAATTGTACGC
>CAYVDQ010000050.1:0-9007 GCA_964450615.1 uncultured Eubacteriales bacterium
GGCTGCGGCGATGCCTCATATCGCTTTTGGTTGTGCCAAGATGCGTGTCATCGTGTGATAACAACTATATTAATATACCGATTTTTACTTATAATGTCAATACGTTTTACGGTTTTTCTGAAATTTGGCGAACTAACGAAAAAGCGGGGAAAATCCGTCGATTTTTCTTGCTTTGCGCCGGCTTACTTTATCGTACCCCGCCTCGTGCATCTTGGCGATCCGCTGTGCCAGCGTCCCCATATCCGAACCGAGATTCTTTTTCAGATACCGTTTCAGCTGATCAGGAATATCGCTCGCACTCTCCACCGCCCGCTCCAGGATCCCACGGATCTCGTCCGCGGTAATATACGGACTGTTATCCCCCGTAATATCCTGCGCCAACGCCTCGGTCAACTCGTCTCGGGTCATAGGTGCATATTCTGAAGATCCCTGCATATGCTGATTATTGACACCATCCACATTTTGTGGTATAGTGTCAGTAGAGATACCGTTTTCTAGTGCGTATCCCTCATTTGGTTTGGGGCGCTCAAGACCGTTAATTCGGCCGGCGGTATCTCTTAAATTTTGTGTGATGTCATACAAGTGGTAGGATCCATCATTCTTTGCTTTACCGACGTTTAAGTAAATCGGGAAAGTTTCATTCCCGTACTTGACATAAACCTCATAATAACGAAAATAATCAAACTTGTTATGTTCAACCTGTGTATCATCTGCACAGAATTGCGCATTTTTAACGAGTTCCTGTATTTTCGCTATTTGAGCGGTTTTTTTATTTGCTGCACCACTTGCAATATGTCGAGCATCGCTCCTGTCCACAACCACTTGCGTTCCGTCTTGTAAGCGGAATGGTTGTTTTACAAGGGCATTGAGAATATAGTCTCGAATCTTGTAATACTTATCTTTGCCGAACACGCCTTGTATCTCGCTGGCAAGCTCGTTATCATTAGACAAGTCAACAATCCTGGGGACCGCTCCTCTGCCTTGCGCAGAATCAGCGGTCTCTGTTGTTTTATTCGCCGCTGCCCGCTCAATGGCATCGGTGATGCGCTCTGCGAAAATATCAAGATCCTCGTTTGCACCGTCGTACATCGCTCTGTCCGCCTGTGAACGTAACGTGCGTTGTGCCGCCTTCAGCGTTCCCTCCGGTGTCATGCGCCGTTGCATGGATAACACCTGCACCGCTCGGCCGAGCTCGGTCCCCTTTCGGCTGAGTCCCTGCACCAGGTCGGCATATAGTTCCAGATCACCGTTGTTTCTTGCGTCGTTTATCATTATCTGCGCCGCAGCGGCATCCTTTGCGTTAAACAGATCGTTCGGCTTATACCGCAAAATGCGCTTTTGCAACCGTGCTTTGTAATCCGCATCCTCGCGTAGCTTTTTCTGCATCTCATTAAACGTCTTTTGGTTTGAAATCGGGCTGTAGGTCTCGCTTCGTCCCGCAAGCAGCTCCAGTAGCTCCGTTTCGTGCGCTTTGTTGACGTCCTTGCCTTTTAGGCGTTGCTCGTAAAAACGGCGGGTCTTGCTGCCGCTCTCGCCGCTGTCGCCGAGCTCACTCCATTCGAGCTTACTGCGCGCCGTTAAGATCTGCAGATCAACCTCGGTCCACTCTGCCCCTGTCTCACCGCGGGTAAACCGCTCCGCGACCTGCGCCGCCTTTTCCGCTTCCCGCTCCTTGAGGTATGCAGTCAACTGCAAATCGTCATCCGGCAGCGACATGTACAGCTCGTCCATGTACGCCGTGGTGTTCACCGTCTGCCCGTCGATCTCCAGCGTTGCCGGTGGGCGGTCGATCTGCGCGGCATAATACATCCGGCGGTATACCGCCTCGTCCCCGATCTCCGCCGTCAGCTCCTCCACCGTCTGCGCCTGGCTCACCGTTCCTTCAGATACCCGCCCGCTCTCCAGCGGACTCGGAATATTGCCCACGGTTTCAGGTTGACCTTCGATGGCAACGTTGCCTTCCCCTTGATGGGACGGTGTCACGGCGTCAGCCGTGACGGATGAGGTGGAAACCGTGTTACCACTCGCGCTTGCCGCCGAGCTCTTTTCCGCCCGCTCCCGCTCCATGAGCGCCACCGCTTCGGCGATCTCGTCGCTGCCCTCAAAACTGCTTTGTGAATTTTTTGTACCGTTTTGCATATACTGGGTATTGACACCACCGTCATTTTGTGGTACAGTGGAGTCAGTGGGCATTTGGTAAGCTTGCCGGAGACTGTTCGCAGTCGTATGGTTGACCAAATGCCCTTCTTTTTTGAAATCAATCAGATACTGGTACTGTTCCTTGCCTTTGTCACGAATATTAAACGTTACGGTATACGGTGTTCCATCCAGTTCGATTTTGTTTTGGAACTTATACCAATACTTGACTCCTTTGTGTGCATCGTTTTTCGGCGGGATTGTTGGATCTTCGTAGCTTGGTTCTTTTTGCGTTTTATCCGGTAAGTATTCTGACGTCTGCAAAATATCCGCAAGATCGTACAGCGCGTTTATTTTTGCTTGAAATTCTTCTTGCGTTGCATATGCATCCCCGCGCAAATTCTTTTTGGCAGTAAAACGATCACCATTTACAACAATTTTTTTCACATCCGTGCGAAGCTCGACTGCTCCAAGATTAAATATTGTTGCTATTCTCTCTTTGAACAGCTTTTCGCGAGTCTCCATCGGTACATCGTCACCGAACCCGCTTTCATATTTTCGACGTCCATCCCTATCGACACCGATAAACGAAAACTGAACCTCACCGCTATTATCCAAAGCCGGCGACTGCTGTAATGCCCTCATGAACAAGCGTTCCACGATGGCAATATTCGCAGCCGTGCGGCTTTTTTGCGTGCCGCCGAGCGCCAAACGCACCTGATCTAGCGTGCGCAGGATCACGTTACCCACCTTGGCGTCACCGTTCACCACCGCCTGTGCAAACCCGTTTTGATACAGGTTCTTGCCGAGCCACTGCGCCACGACCTCGTGCCGTGCACGAGGTTCGTCCAGTTTTTTGCCGTAATTCTGATACTCGGCGAGCTTCGCCTGCACCGCCGCATCAAACTCGGCGCCCATACTGCTGCGCACGATCTGCTCCAACTGCTGCCCCAGCTTCGTCCGCTCAACGCGGTGTGTCAAAAAGATCATCCTCTTGACATTCCAGCTACAAACGCTATAATGGAAAAACAATATAGTTTGTGTGGTGATATACATTGGATGCGGAAACATGGGGATATATTTTGTTAGCGATCGTAATCAACGCACCGTGGATCTATGTATTTATACGCATAGTTTTTATCGAACCCAGCAAAGCAAATCGCCCTCGAAACGAGGCGTTATACAAACTAAAAAAAGAACGGGATAAATGGAACCGAGAGCACCCGGATCGCACACGAATTTATTGTATGAACTGCTGTTACTGCAAGACTAACCGCGGCACAAAAGGCCCGGCGACCCGAGAACAGTGGTTTGATAATCGCTTATATCCGAAGTACTGCACCTATTTTAAAGACTTAAGCATCCCTCTGCCGGAGAACAAACATCTGAACTGTTGGCTGGCGATTCCGCCCGACGGTTGTCACGAACCACGCAGTATTCAAAGGCACCCATAAGCCCCTACTAATTCACACAAAAAAGCGCGTATGAAACCGAAGTTTCTACGCGCTTTTTGTCTTCTATTTCTTGATGTTTTTCCAGTATTCTTCAAACATTTGCTCGGTTTTGTTTTCGCCCGGCACATAGTATACGGCACCTTTGAGAGTGTCCGGCAGGTACTGCTGTTTGATCCAGTGATGCGGATACATATGCGGGTACTCGTAGAACTGTCCCTTGCGCTCGGCGTCCTCGCCGTCGTAATGCTTGTTCTGCAAGCACCGCGGAATGGGACCGGCTTTGCCCGCCCGAACGTCTGCCAGTGCGGCGTCGATCGCCGCTTCACCGGAATTGGATTTTGGCGCACGCGCGACCAAAATGACCGCGTCTGCAAGCGGGATCCGTGCCTCCGGCAGCCCGACCTGCAAGGCACTGTCCACCGCCGCTTTCACAATGGGAATGATCTGCGGATACGCAAGGCCCACATCCTCCGCGGCACACACCACTAAGCGGCGGCATACCGACGGCAGATCACCCGCTTCAAGCAAGCGCGCCAGATAATGCACGGCGGCGTTTTCATCCGAGCCGCGCATGGATTTTTGAAAGGCAGAAAGCAGATCGTAATGCTCATCGCCGTCTTTGTCGTACCGCATCGCGCTCCTTTGTGCAACCTCGCGAGCGGTATCGACGGTAACGGTCAGATCTCCGTTTTCGTCCGGTTTGGTAGCCAGGACACTGAGTTCCACCGCGTTAAGCGATTTGCGCACATCGCCGCCGCATCCCTGTGCAATGCACATCACCGCTTCATCATCCGCCGTGATGCTTCTCCCCTGCTCCTCGGCAAGGAATGCAAAACCGCGCCTCACCGCCGCCGCGACCTCGCCCGCCTCCACGGTTTTGAACTCAAACACCGTGGAACGGCTTAAAATCGCGCTATATACATAAAAATATGGGTTTTCGGTGGTTGAGGCGATCAACGTGATATTGCCGTTTTCAATATGCTCCAGTAACGTTTGCTGTTGCTTTTTATTGAAATACTGGATCTCATCAAGATACAGCAATATGCCGTTCGCACCGGCAAAGGTATCTACCTCTTCCAACACCGCGCGAATATCGGCTGTAGAAGCGGTGGTGCCGTTGAGCTTGTGCAGACGCATGGACGTGCGCTGAGCAATGATCCGCGCGAGCGTGGTCTTTCCCACACCCGACGGGCCGTAGAATATGAGATTCGGGATCTTACCCGATTCAATAATATTGCGAAGCGCTTTTTCTTCCGAAAGCAAATGCCGCTGACCGACCATATCGTCCAGCGTATTCGGGCGCATCCGATCTGCAAGTGGAGCCATGTTATCACCTACCGCCTATTATCATAGCGTTTTTGCCACTATTATGCAAGTGTCTTTTTGCATTGACACCGATTTTTCGACATGATACACTGGTAATACAGAGGTGAAAACTATGCAAAAAAAAGAGTTGGCGCTGTTTGCTGTGGAAAAACTCAAAGAGCGGTATCCGGGTGCTCAGTGCTCGCTGGAGTCGGAGGATCCGCTGCAGCTTCTTATCGCAGTACGCTTATCTGCGCAGTGTACCGACGCGCGTGTGAATATGGTGACCCCCGCGTTGTTCGAGCGCTTCCCCACATTAGAAGCGTTTGCCGAGGCAACACCCGAGGATGTAGAGCCGTACATCCACTCCTGCGGATTATACAAGACCAAAGCGCGCGATATTGTGGCGATCGCACAGCAAATACGGGATCGCTTTGACGGCAAGGTGCCAAGCACGATCGAGGAACTCACCTCTCTACCGGGTGTCGGTCGCAAGACCGCCAACCTCATTTGCGGTGATATTTACGGTATGCCCGGGGCGGTTGTAACCGACACGCATTGTATCCGCATCGCCAACCGATTGGGATTGTGTAACACGAAAGATCCTCGCAAGGTGGAGGAGCAACTGCGCAAGTTTCTGCCGCCGGAGGAAAGCAATGATTTTTGTCATCGATTGGTACTATTCGGCCGCGAGGTGTGTGAAGCGCGCTCGCCCAAATGTGATAACTGTCCGCTTTCTGAACATTGCAAAGGCAAGGTCACGTGACCTTGCCTTTTTTGTCGAGTATACGGTACACCGGCAAAGCAAGCAGACTCAAACCGCCCCACAACGCACTGTAAAGTAAACATACTTGCCCATTGAGATTGGCAGGCATGTTGCTATAATCCCACACATTCAGTTTGAGCCGCAGATTAAACAAACAACCGCTCATGTATTCCACCACTGTCACGGCGGCGGAGCAAGCGGCACCGATCACGAAAGCGCCGTGACGGCGAAGCCGTGTACCGATCGTTCCAATCAAATGAAAGCACGTGCCGCCCACCAAGAACATCGACCAATGGCTGTGTCCCCGCCAAAGGATTTCAATCACGTTATACGCCACGCCGCCAATGCAAAACAACCGTATAAATTTGCGCATATGCAACACCCCGTTTCCAGTGTTGCCAGCACACAAAAAAATACACCGTCGGTGACGGTGTATTTTTTATCGTTGTACGTAATTCAACGGATCGACCAAAACTCCGTTTTTGATAATCTCGAAATGCAGATGCGCACCAAAGGAATAGCCGGTATTACCGACTTTGGCGATATATTGCCCCTGCGCAACTTTATCCCCTGCCTCAACTTCCAACTTACTGCAGTGCGCATAACGGGTCTTGAAGCCGTTTCCGTGGTCAATAAGCACGTAATATCCCCAACTGCTGTGATATTGCGCTTCAATAACGGTGCCGCCGTCCGAGGCAATGATGGGTTTTCCGTTGGTGCTGCCGTTGGCAATATCAATGGCACCGTGTAAAGAACCCCAGCGTGATGCAAACGGCGAGGAGATCGTTTTGGTATACGGTAACGGCCAAATGAAGGTACCGGTGGCTTTACCGTCACCAAGCTCCGTCGACGTGTTGTATTTCTGCGCACCGATCGTAATCACCCGGTCAACAGCCTCTTGAAGAACTTCGGCAGAAACAACCGTTTGGTACTTTTTCACACCGTTGACGTAAATTTCCTGTGCATATACACGCTGCTTGCCGTTTTTGCCGGTTTGCCGTACATTCTCATAACCGAGCGGCAACTCATCGGTTTCTTGATATACGGTTTTATATTTGATCGTTTCCGTATATTCAATGTTGCGTATCGTCTTAATCGTCAGCGTTTTGAGGTAAGTTTTCATACGCTCGGCCGTTGTCAACGATGTCGTCGGGTAGAGTCCCTCCACAATCTGTGTTTGAGAGAAAAATCCAACACCATCCACCTCGTCCGTCTTATGAACGGACAACACCGCATCCATTTGCCCCTGCAATTCACTGCGGGTAGGCAACGCACCGCGGAATACACCGTCCACATACAACCCGGCTGCCTGCGTCAGTTCGTCACCGATCGCCGCTATGATGCGATCGCTGACCTCCTCTTCGCCCAACGTCGTACCGGAATTTAACACTTCCACGTGCAGATCAGGTGCCTGCTCGACAACGAAGGAGTTGTCAGAGTTGATAATCGTGCTTCGCACGATGGTTGCCGCGTTGGCATAAATACCCTCGTCGGCAATATAGCCAATAGGGGTGCCTTGATATTCAAGTGCCAGTGCGAAGCTGGCACCCGACCAATATTGCACAGTAAACACCAGCACCACCGTTGCCAGTATGGGAAGTGTCACGTTGCAGATGGCACGGAACGCGCCGCGGTGGCGGCGAACTGCCAATATAGGCATGGCTAACAGCTGCAAAAAGGCGCGACGCCGATCGGCACGTGCGGTTTCCTGCACGTGTTCGCGTGCCAAGTGATAATCTTTGGAGATACGGTGCCATTCCGCCCACAATGCGCGCAGATGGCGCAATAAAAGCCAATCCAACACACGGCGCAACGTATGGACAATCGGCGCCCATATCAAGCGGGTGAACCGTCCCAGTGCTTTGAGGCACCGAATGGATCGAACACCAACGGTAAAGCACAGAATATAAACGGTTTCAAAGCACCGTTTTATCTTTGGGTTATCCAAGTAATATCGGCACCTCCTTTTGCATTAAGATGCTTCATTGTAACATATTCTGCTGAAAAAAGCAAATTTAAGGTGACGCGACTCATTCGAACATTGTTTTAAAAAGATCGATTTTCGCTCATCCTTCGTTAAAATACTCGCGAATACTGATGCCTTGCGAGGGTCGAATGGAGTGAAAAGATCCGAAATCAGCCGCTTTGCGGCAGGTTCGAGTGGATCGTGTCACCTTAATCGGGATATTGCAGACGTTCAACCGTCCATTCACGCAGGACATCCGCTTGAGCAGCGGCATATCCCCGCGCGGTTTCCAGGTTGTGTTCCAAATAGTTTCCGCACTCGATTTTGGTAGCACCGGGAATGGCTCCCGTGAAATCGGCAATAAAGCTGAGTGTTTCCCTTGTCAGACGGATAACCTCATCGTGTGTCATTCCGCGCGTGAGAAAGTAAAACCCTGTGCGGCACCCCATCGGGCCGAAATACACGATTCTATCTTCATATAAACTGCTGCGCACATAGGTGGCAAACAGATGCTCAATGGTATGCATCGCCGCCATTTCCAAAAACGGCGGTGTGTTGGGACGTACAAAGCGCAGGTCATAGGTCACCACATCGCCGTCGGTACGGGAGATATATAGACCCTCTGTGAGGGTATCGTGATTAATTTGAAAGCTTTTGATCTGTTTCACACAAATTCCTCCAAGCCGTGTTTTGTAAGGCAATCTTTCATATCCGCCGGCAGTGGGCTGTACAGTTGTATTCGCTCACCGGTCAAGGGATGCGTAAACGACATTTCGGCACAGTGTAGTGCGTGACGCGGCAACACGGTTTCATCGGTGCCGTACATCGTGTCGCCGGCAAGCGGAAATCCCAGCCACGACATGTGCACACGAATTTGGTGCGTTCTGCCGGTTTCCAGCCATAACCGCACCAACGTAAGCTTGCCGTCAGTGGCGAGCACCTCATAATGTGTGCGACTTTCCTTGCCGCCCTCACCCACCTCGCGGGTGATGCAACAGCCTTCCTTGATACGAATGGGCTGATCAATGACCCCTTTGCCCTCCAACTTGCCGAGAACGATCGCCAAATAGGTCTTGTCCACTTTATGAGCAAGCGCATACGCAATATGGGAATTTTTTGCCGTTAGGAGCAGCCCGCTCGTGTTGCGATCCAATCGGTTGGTGGGGCGAAACGCGTGGGAATGTCCCTGCTTGGCATAATATCCGACCACGGCGTTAGCCAAGGTCGGTTCCGGTTTGAACGCCGAGGGGTGTACCGCTAAATACGGCGGCTTGTCCACCACCAGAAGCGAATCATCCTCATAGATAACGCTCAGCGGAATATCCGCTTCCTCCACGCGAATGGCATCCTCCGGAAGTTTCAGCACCAATTCTTCCCCGA
>CAYVDQ010000051.1:0-8708 GCA_964450615.1 uncultured Eubacteriales bacterium
GTGTGTTTCTTTCTTGTTTGCATTGTTTAATTTTCAAGGTCCTCTTGACACCGCTTTTTTGCGACAGCTTTGCTATAATACCACTCACATCTCGCTTTGTCAACAGTTTTTTGAAGCTTTTTTTGCTTTTTTTGAAAATTGTCAAGCTTTAACTAAAATGCTTCCGGATAAGGGTGGTAAACATAGGTAATCTTGATAAAAGACGGCATCCCCGACAACGGTTTGCCAATCGCCCTCCAGCGAAACACGCACTTGCTGTTCCGAGCGGTTAACCGCACAACGCACCGTGCCGCTTCCGCTGACCCGATCAAACACAACTGCGTCTTCTGTGGCATATACCGGCACAAATGCGCCTTCGCGAAACGTCTCGTGTGCGGCACGCACCTGCCCAAGCTGACAGAACCAGTCAATCAGCGCCTCGTTTTCGTGTCCCCACGGATAACAAGCGCGGTTAAACGGATCGCGATACCCCTCCAAACCGGTTTCATCGCCGTAGTATAAGCACGGCACCCCCGGCAAGCAATACTGCAACACCGCCGCCGCTTTCAGACGGCGAATACCCTCCGCACGCTGTTCATCCGACAACTGCGTTTCGGATTGCCAACGCCTGCCGCGTCCGTTTGCCGGCTCACCGGCAAGCATCGTGATCGCCCGCTCGGTGTCGTGCGTTCCGAGCGAGTTCATGAGCAACCGCGTGACCTGCGGCGGGTAATTTTCCACAACGCTGCCGATCCGGTTAAAAAAGTTGGTACCGTTTCCGTTTTTGATAAACTCTAAAATCGCGGTGCGGAACGGATAATTCATGACGCTGTCTAATTGTTTGCCAAGCAGGTACCGACGGCGATGCCCGTAGCTTTGTTTGTTACTGGCATCCTCCCACACCTCGCCGAGCACGAGTGCCTCGGAGTCGGTTTCTTTCACGGCAGCGCGCAACGCTTCCAAAAAGCCGTCCGGCAATTCGTCTGCCACATCCAGCCGCCAACCCGCCGCGCCAACACGCAACCATTTTCGGACGATTCCGTTCTCCCCTGTTATATAGGTAGTAAAAGAGGGGTTCAGCTCGTCGACCTCCGGCAAGGTGTTAAACCCCCACCAACCGGTATACTCCTGCGGCCACTGCGCGAAATGATACCACGGCGCATACGGCGACTCCTGCGTTTGATACGCACCCGCTCCCGGATAGCGCCCGTTTTTGTTAAAATACACGCTGTCCGCGCCCGTGTGACTGAACACACCGTCCAAAATAACGCGGATCCCCTGTTCGCGCGCCTCCTCCGTCAACTGACGCAGATCCTCCTCCGTGCCGAGCAACGGATCAACACGGCTGTAATCTGCCGTATCGTATCGGTGATTGGAATGGGATTCAAAGATCGGATTCAAATACAGGCAGGTGACACCTAACCTTTTAAGGTAATCCAGTTTGCTTCGGATTCCCTGAAGGTCGCCGCCGAAGAAATCGTTGTTGCGCACCGCGCCGGTTTCGTCCGGCCGCCAATGCGGCTGTTCGTCCCACTCCGCGTGAAACATGCGGTCGTCGGGCACGTTTGCTTTCGCTTTACCCGAACAGCAAAAGCGATCCGGAAAGATCTGATAAAACACACCGCCCGCCAACCAGTCGGGGGTTTTCAACTCCGAACCGTAGCAAGTAAGCTGCCACGAATCGCGCGGTGTATCCACACACGCGGCGGTACCGTCCGGCAAACAAGATAGGTAGCGCCTGCCATCATCGCTGTCGATCGCAAAAAAATACCAATACAGGTCCGGGGTGTCGGGGGTGTATCGGCAATCCCACCATTCACGGTCATCGCCCTCCATGCCCGCCCAGAACATTCCGTCCCACTGAGCAAAGCACCCGTCTTTCTGGTGAACAAACCACGCACCGCGACAACCCCAATCGCGCGGCAAGCAGATACGGAACAACACTTCGGTACCTTGCCGGACGGCTCCGAACGGGTTGCGATAGCGCATATCGCGCGACGAAAACAACGGCATCCCCGACCCTCCTTTCCAAAGCAGTATTCGAATAAGAGTATGCCACATTTTTGCAATAAAAACAAGTTGTCTTTTAAAATCCGTAAATTTAGGTTGAGTATTTGTTATTTATCCTTTATAATATAGGAGTAATTTCAAATAGGAGCGTATTGATATGAACATCTTATGCGTCTGCACCGGCAACGTCTGCCGCAGTCCGATGTTAGAGGCACTTCTGCGCCGCGAATTTGAACAACAAGGTCTTACCGATTTCACGGTTTCCAGTGCCGGCACCATGACCGACAATGGCATGATCCCCACCAAACAAGCCGTCACCGCCATGAATGAGATCGGAATTGATATTTCCGGCCACACTTCTCGGCAGGTCACCCGCGAGATTGTGAAAAATACTGATGTCTTTGTCGCACTCACACCCGAGCACGGGGTGGCACTTGCGTTTTATCACGGCACCGATCCGGAAAAAATCGTAGTCCCCGGCGGCGGCATCGCCGATCCGTTCGGCCGCCCGCTGACAGCCTATCGTCAGTGCCGCGACCTGTTATTGGAAACCTTGCCGCAACTGGTTGAGGACATCAAAGCGTTATGCAGTTGATCATTACGGCATTCGCCGCCGCTCATCTTTCCGCGGTCGCCCGGTTGGAACAACTCTGCTTTTCCGATCCGTGGAGTACCGACGCATTGGCAGAGGAACTGAGCAATCCCTGTGCGCGCTTTTTGGTCGCGCTGGACGGAAATACGGTCGTCGGTTATCTTGGCTGTCATCACGTTGCCGATGAGGGCTTTATTGCAAACGTGGCAGTCCACCCGGACCACCGTCGCCGCGGCATCGCGCGCAAGCTCGTCGCCGCCGCCATTGAGCAAGGTCACTCGCTTTCGCGCTTGACGCTCGAAGTGCGCGCATCCAATGCCGCCGCCATTGCGTTGTATGAATCCCTCCGCTTTGTCAAGGATGGCGTCCGCCCCCGCTTTTACGCACATCCGATCGAGGATGCCTGCATTTACAGTTATTATTATCCGAATCAGAGGTGACCTTCCTTTGAATATTTTAGCACTGGAATCCTCGTGTGACGAAACCGCCGCCGCCGTTGTGCGCGACGGTCGTGAGGTGTTATCCAACTGCGTGGCTTCGCAGATCAAAGAGCATATGTTGTACGGCGGGGTCGTTCCGGAAATTGCCAGCCGCCGCCACACGGAAGCGATCAGCCTCATCACCCGTCAGGCACTCCTTGAAGCAGGCGTCACCCTGAATGAAATTGATGCGATTGCCGTCACACACGCACCCGGTCTGATCGGCGCATTGTTAGTCGGTGTCAATTTTGCCAAGGGTTTGGCAGCCGCCGCTAATCTTCCGCTGATTCCGGTGCATCATCTGCGCTCGCATATTGCCGCCAACTACCTGGCGCATCCGGAGCTCAAGCCACCGTTTTTGTGCTTGATCGTATCCGGCGGGCACAGCCACATCGTGCGTGTTGAGGATTATACAAAATTCACCGTCATCGGCCGTACACGCGACGATGCGGCAGGCGAATGTTTTGATAAAGCCGCCCGCGCCATGGGCATGCCCTATCCCGGCGGTGTCCACTTGGACAAAGCGGCTCGGCTCGGCGATCCGCAGGCTTTCTCTCTGCCCCGCCCCCATGTAGACGGCTCGCCGTACGATTTCAGCTTTTCAGGACTCAAAACCGCCGTCATCAACCTGCTTCACAAAGCCGAGCAGCGCGGCGAGACCATCAACACAAACGATCTCTCCGCCTCGTTCCAATATACGGTATGCGACATCCTTAGTACTCGTTTTCTCGCCGCCGCACAAAAGACCGGCGATACCACACTGGTGCTCGCCGGCGGCGTATCTGCCAACTCCGGACTGCGAAGCCGTATGGAAGCCGTGTGCCGCGAAAACGGCTTGCGATTATTCGTCCCGCCGCTCTCCCTGTGCGGTGACAACGCCGCCATGGTCGGCTCGCAAGGCTATTATGAATTTTCCACCGGTAACACGGCCGGTCCCGACCTCAACGCCTGCGCCACCTTGTCTATCGAATAACCTTCGTCCCAAATGATTGTTCATTTGGGACTTTTTTATATATTTTTCGTTTTATTCATAATTCCGCCTTGAAATCGTTGCTTTTTTCGGCTATACTGTTATTAGTGGAAAATTTGGATTTTTCCCTGGAAGGAGTGTAAAACCGTCATGACAAACGCATTGACAACCAACCCCTCCATCTTAAAATGGATCGAGGAAAAAATCGAGTTAACACAGCCCGATCGCGTAATGTGGATCGACGGCTCTCACGAGCAGCTGGAGGAGCTGCGCGCCGAGGGCTGCCGCACCGGCGAGCTGTTTAAGCTCAACGAGGAAAAGCTGCCCGGTTGCTACCTGCACCTGTCCGCCGTCAACGACGTGGCGCGCGTAGAAGGCCGCACCTTTATCTGCTCTGAAAAAGAAGAAGATGCCGGTCCCACCAACCACTGGATGGCACCCAACGAAGCATACGACATGCTGTACAACATCGCTCGCGGTGCGTACAAGGGCCGCACGATGTACATCATCCCCTATTCCATGGGCCCTGTCGGTTCCCCGTTTGCCAAATACGGCATCGAGCTGACCGACTCCATCTACGTCGTCATCAGCATGGCGATCATGACCCGTATGGGCAAGGAAGTGTATGCAGCTCTGGGCGACAGCGACGACTGGGTACGCGGCCTGCACTGCAAATGCGATATTGACGAGGAAAAGCGGTATATCTGCCACTTCCCGCAGGATAACACCATCATCTCGGTCAACTCCGGCTACGGCGGAAACGTGCTGCTCGGCAAAAAATGCTTTGCTTTGCGTATCGCTTCCAACCTCGGCCGCAACGAAGGCTGGATGGCGGAGCACATGCTCATTCTCGGTGTTGAGAAACCCAACGGCGAGATCACCTATATCGCGGCGGCGTTCCCGTCCGCTTGCGGTAAGACCAACCTTGCCATGCTCATCCCGCCGGAGCTGTACCGCGAAAAGGGCTACAAGGTCTGGTGTGTCGGTGACGATATTGCCTGGATGCGTGTCGGCGAAGACGGCCGTCTGTGGGCGTGCAACCCCGAAAACGGTTTCTTCGGCGTTGCTCCCGGTACCAGCATGAAGTCCAACCCCAACGCGCTGATCTCCACCAAGAAAAACGCGATCTTCACCAACGTGGTGCATAATCTCGAGGATAACACCGTGTGGTGGGAGAGCATGGATAAAAACCCGCCCAAGAACGCGAAAAACTGGAAGGGCGAAGTGTGGGATTGCACCGACGGTTCCAAGGGTGCACATCCGAACTCCCGCTTCACCGCTCCTGCGCAGAATTGCCCCTGCCTGTCCTCTGAGTTTGACTCCCCGGCAGGCGTGCCGATCTCCGCGATCGTGTTCGGCGGCCGCCGCGCCAAGACCGCTCCGCTGGTCTATCAGTCCCGCAGCTGGGACCACGGCGTGTTCGTAGGCTCGATCGTTGCCTCTGAAACCACCGCTGCCGCCACCGGCGCTGTGGGTGTTGTCCGCCGCGATCCCATGGCGATGCTGCCGTTCTGCGGCTACCACATGGGTGACTATTGGAAGCACTGGATCGAGATGGGCAAAAAGCTCGGCGACAAGGCTCCCAAGATCTTCAACGTCAACTGGTTCCGCACCGATGACGACGGCAACTTCCTGTGGCCCGGCTTCGGTGACAACCTGCGTGTTCTCGAGTGGATCATCAACCGCTGTGAGGGCAAGGTTGATGCCAACGAAACCGCGATCGGTTACGTGCCGAACGCCGGCGACATCAACATCGACGGTTTGGAAGACTTTGACCGCGCAACGCTCGAGTCCATTCTGGAAGTCGATAAAGCGCTGTGGGCAGAGGAAGCCGACGGCATTGAAGAGTTCTACGGTAAGTTTGGTGACAAACTGCCCGCCGAACTCAAAGCTGAGCTTAACACTCTGAAAGCCAACCTGAAGTAAACCAAAACCCCCGCATCAAACGATGCGGGGGTTCGTTTTGCAAAAAAGTTACAGCTATTACGCAAGCTTCCATAACGATCTCTTTGCGTACGGCGGCAGCATGGAGCAGGACGGACAGTTTCAACTGTTCGTCCTTTCCTTTTATACGGCCTGAAATACTGTTTTTTATTCTTTTTACCACGATGCAGATAATCAGCGTTTGTTATATTAAATTCTGATACATCTTCATAAGCTCTGCAACGCACTCAGATTCGGTATTGAGTTTACCCCAAAAACCGTAAGCGCGCATGACCGCTTTATCGTTTTCCTGATGTGCTTTGCGGAGTTCGGGCGGCATAGCAACCTCGTCATAGAGATCGGCAAGAGAACAATCGGGATATTTTGCTCTTGCATCAAGAATTGCCTGAGCCGTTTCCTCAATAGCTGCTTTCTGCTCGTCGGTAGGTGTCGGCCATGGGAAATTATTATATATAGCGGGAGAGTATCTATAACCAGTTCCTAATCTCCCACAAGTTAACCGCATCCATGACATATGCACATTGGACATCATAATTCCAAATAAATATAGCGAGGCATCGGGTATTATGTAACAAGCATCACCAACTATGGTATTGCTATCCATAAAACCTAAAGGAATATATCTTCTGCTACTTGTAGTATGTCTGGGGAATAACAAATAATTTTTTTCTGGCTGACGAACTTGACAGAACAACGATGGATACATCGCTCTTTTTCGTATTCTATCCGCTGAACTTTGTTGCCGCTTTTCGGCAACATTTTTAAGCCGTTCTTTTATTTCTAATATATTCGCAAAATCATGAGGCGATCCGTTCAAAAACCAAAGGCAATATCTGGAATACTGGCCTTGAGCATTACTTAAGAATTCGTCACCGCCAACGAATGGGCGAATATATTTTTTCAGTACAGGATATTTGCTTTCTAAACTCTCTTTTTCTTGCACATCCAAAAACAGATTACCACCATCAGTTGGTTCACTGCCCTTTATCATTTTAGGGAAATCTTTCAGCAAGGATGTACTTCTACTTGTTATCCACACATCTGGTGCATTTTGTAAATATGCATTAATATACGACACTTTAATTACTTTAGAATTGTCAAATATATATTTTTGTTTCGCATAACTTTTGTTTGTAAATCCAACAATAACACATACCACTGCCGCTGAATTCGATGATTCACTACTCCATTTAAAAGACCTGTGTGCAAAGATTATTTCTGCACCGCTGGAAATCATATTTTGCCAAAAGGTCGGAACTGTCTCGCCTTGGCAAATAGAATTGGTTGAAACAAAAGCCGCAAATATTTGACGATTTGTTACACTGTTTATAAATTCTAATGATTTCTTATACCAACAAATAACATAATCCAATTTTGTTTCAGAAGCCCCAGAACCAAAAACCATCGACATATCTTCGGATTGTTCTTTTGTTCTTCTAGCTTGACCAACAAACGGCGGATTGCCCATTATGTAATTGAGCTTGTCCTTTGGAACAATGGTTTCCCAATCAACGCGCAAAGCGTTGCCTTCCATAATATGCGCATTTGTTTTGAGCGGAAGAAACTCAAGATTTTGATGAATGATATCTTCCGTTTCTTTCATCATCTGACTTTCCGCTATCCAAAGCGCCGTCTTGGCAACGGTTACGGCGAAGTCGTTTATTTCGATGCCATAAAATTGGTTGATTGAAACTTTTATAACGTCACCAAAATCGAAAAGGATCTGTCCTTTTGTAATGTCTTCAATCGCCTCGTTCTCCAAACGGCGCAATGAAATATAGGTTTCAGTAAGGAAGTTGCCCGAACCACAAGCAGGATCCAAGAAAGTAAGGCTGCCGAGTTTTTCACGGAAAGTATCCAGTTTTGTCTCTCTTGTTTTGGCGACCTTAATCGCTTTGATTTCTTCCAATTCTTCACGCAGCCCATCCAGGAACAGCGGATCAATAACTTTATGTATGTTTTCGATAGAGGTATAGTGCATACCGCCGCTACGTCGAGTTTCGGGGTTCAAGGTGCTTTCAAATACCGCGCCGAAGATCGTGGGGCTGATATCGCTCCAGTCAAAGTCCTCACTTGCGTTACGGAGGAGCAAATCACGGATGTCATCGTTCATTTGCGGAATCTCAATATTTTCATCCGCAAATAAACCACCGTTTACATACGGGAAGGAGCTCAGCTGTTCATCCTCATATGGGTCACGGTCTTCGGGTTTTGTGTCAAGGATTTTGAACAGCTCAATCAAAGCCTTTCGCATATCACGGGCAGAGAAAGACTTAATATAATTATGGAATTTGGAATGTCCACCGAATATACCGGCATCTTCTGCATAAAGGCAGAAAACCAGACGGACGATGAGCTTGTTAAGGCTTTTAAGAGACTCCTCATTTTCGGGGTCGTGATACTGCTTTAAGATTTCATCATACAGCACACCTACTAAGTTACCTGCCTGAATGGAAACTTCCATCTCGCGACGAATATTATCATCGCCGGTGTCCACAAGAAACATAAGACGGTAATATTCTTTGGCGAGGTCTTTAACAAAGATCTGCTCGGGTTCGCCATTCGGCTTTTCCATATCATAAACAAGGAATTCTTCAAAGTTGCAGGTGATGATCCAACGAGGGCGTTGTGAATACGGCAACACTGCAGAATAACGCTGTGCCTGTTGGAACGGGGTGAGCAAGGTGCCGTCCGATTGCTTGATGGGTTTGCGAAGGTCTTTGTTGCGACCTTT
>CAYVDQ010000052.1:0-8629 GCA_964450615.1 uncultured Eubacteriales bacterium
CCGCGGCATTTGATGCAGCGACGGGGGCGCTTTGGCAAGTAAAACAACTTTTACCTGTTAAGGCCGGGGAGTTGGGACTTCGTCAAAGTGACGCGGTCTTTCATCATGTTAAGCAGCTGCCGATACTGGTCGAGCAGCTTTTTGCCGAGATAGGAACCGTATCGCCCGATGCTTTTGGTGTGTCGGATCGACCGATGGAGGCTGAGGGCTCGTACATGCCCTGCTTTTTAGCAGGCGAGGGGACGGCACGTGCGCTTGCGGCTGCTGCAGGTAAACCGCTGTATCGGTTTACCCATCAGCAAGGCCATGTAATGGCGGCACTGTACGGTGCCGAGCGCTTGTCGTTGCGGCATGAGCCGTTTTTGGCATTTCACGTATCCGGCGGCACGACCGAGGCTTTGCTTGTCAAGCCGCACACTGAAACGGTTATTTCATGTACCTCGGTTGCGCGTTCGTTGGATCTTAAGGCGGGACAGCTTATCGACCGCGTCGGCGGTCTGTTGGAACTGCCGTTTCCGGCGGGGCCCGCGTTGGACAAGCTGTCACAGAAAGCGGATACCACGCGTTTACCGAAACCGTCAATGGAGGGTGCCAGCTGTCATCTTTCGGGCGTTGAAAATCAGTGCCGCCGCTTGCTCAGCGACGGTGCACAGCCCGCCGAAGTGGCACGTTTTTGCTTGCTCAGTATTCAATCGGCGCTTGTCTCTATGACGGAGCGGCTGCTCGCACAACACGGCGATATGCCGGTGGTGTATGCCGGTGGTGTCATGTCCAATACGCTGTTGCGCGCTGCCCTGCAAGAACGGTTTGGCGGCATCTTTGCACCGCCCGTGTATTCGGCGGACAACGCCGCCGGAATTGCCGTTCTGACAGCGCTTCGTGCAGGAGGTGAGCAATCGATATGACAGTCATTACCGTCAGTCAACTTAACCGCTACGTGCGTTCGTTGATTGAAAGTGATGCGCATTTGGGTCAGGTCCTGCTCAGCGGCGAGATCAGCAATTTTGTTAATCACTATAAATCGGGGCATTTGTATATGTCCCTCAAAGACGAAAACGCGGTTGTCAAAGCGGTGATGTTCCGCTCGCAGGCAATGCACCTTCGTTTTGTACCGGAAAACGGCATGAAGGTGATTGCGCGGGCGCGGGTATCGCTCTACGAAAAGGACGGCGCGTTTCAGGTCTATATTGACGATTTACAGCCGGACGGTGCCGGTGCACTGCAGGTTGCTTTTGAACAACTGAAGAATCGACTGAGCGCTGAAGGGTTATTTGATGAGTCGCGCAAGCGCCCTCTGCCGCGTTATCCGAAACGAGTGGGTGTTATCACCGCCGCGACCGGTGCCGCTGTGCGCGATATTTTCAATGTGCTCGGCAGACGGTATCCGCTCACTGAAGTGGTATTTCTTCCCGTGCTGGTGCAGGGGGAAGGTGCCCCGGTACAGTTGGTGCAAGCGCTCACCGCCTTTGAAAACATGCGGCAAACCGACGCCCCGCACACCCCTGATGTGATTATCATCGGCAGAGGTGGCGGATCACTGGAGGATCTGTGGGCGTTTAACGATGAAACGGTCGCCCGCACCGTCGCTGAGTGTACCATTCCGGTGATCTCCGCCGTCGGTCACGAAACGGATTTTACCATCTGCGATTTCGTTGCCGATCTGCGTGCTCCTACGCCGTCGGCAGCAGCCGAACTTGCTGTGCCTGACAGTCGGGAGCTTTCAGAGCGCATCCATATGCTGCGTACCGCTGCTGTCCGTGCGCTGAACGCGGCGCTTACCCGTAAACAAAACGAACTGTCGCTTCTCAAAAGCAAACGCTGCTTGACGTCACCGTTGTATCCGGTGGAGGAGCGTATGATGCGGTTGGACGGAACCGTCAAGCGGTTTTCTGCCGCCGCAAAACTTAACTTATCCCGTGCCGATCGTCGTTTGGCGACCGCGGCGGGCAAGCTGCATGTGCTCAGTCCTCTGCAGGTGATCTCCCGCGGCTATGCCACGGTACATACCGATGCAGGTCTTGTTCATTCGGTGAACGACGTGTCCATTGATGAATCACTCGCCGTGCGCGTGGCGGACGGCAAGATCCGATGCAGGGTAACCGAAAAAGAGGTGTTATCGTGAAAGAATTGACGTTTGAGCAGGCGATGGAACGCCTGGAGGAAATCGTTTCCGTGTTGGAAAGCGGCAAGGAAACGTTAGATGTGTCGATGAAGTTGTTTGAAGAGGGTACGGCACTGACCGCGTTTTGTACCGAGTCGCTTAAGAACGCGGAGCAAAAGATTATCAAACTCACAGCCGAAAACGGACAGGAGGAAGCCTAATGGCGCTGTATACCGAACGCTTACAGCAGCATCTTGAACTGGTGGAACGTCGCCTTACCGAGTTTTTGCCGACAGATGACGGCATCGGGGAGATCATGCGTTATGCGTGTGAGGGCGGCGGCAAGCGTATCCGTCCGGTTTTGTTGTTGGAATGGTGCCGCTTGTGCGGCGGTACGGTCGATACGGCAATGCCGTTTGCGGCAGCGATCGAGTGTATTCATTCGTATTCGCTGGTGCACGACGATCTCCCGTGTATGGATAACAGTCCGTTGCGCCGCGGCAAGCCGTCCGCACATGCCAAATACGGTGAAACGATGGCGCTGTTAGCAGGCGATGCGTTGCTTAACCGCGCATTTGAAATCATGCTGTCGGCAGAGAACGTTGAGCCGCGTGCGGCGCTGTGTGCCGCCGCTGAACTTGCGGATAATGCCGGTGTGTACGGTATGATCGGCGGTCAGGTATTAGATTTGGACAGTGAGGGCAAGCAAATCGACCTTGATACCCTCAAGAGGCTGCAGGAGGGGAAAACGGCGGCATTGCTCGTTGCCGCGTGCCGTATGGGCGCGATCCTCGGCGGCGGTACGGACGAGCAGATTGAAAGTGCCGGCCGGTACGGCTATTATCTGGGACTTGCCTTCCAGGTCGTTGACGATATTTTAGATGTTACCGCCACTGCCGAAGAACTCGGTAAACCGGTTGGCAGTGACGACGAAAACGAGAAAAACACCTACGTTTCCCTGCTTGGTCTTGAGCAAGCGCAAGCGCTTGCCGCATCGTATACGGCGCAGGCGAAGGACGCGTTGGAGTCCTTTGCGGACGGCGCGGATTTGCGCCGACTTGCAGATGCCCTGCTTACCCGAACACACTAAAAAGGATTGAATCAAAGCATGAGTGTTTTAGAAACTATCCAAGCACCTGAAGATGTCAAAAAGCTGTCCCCCGACGATCTCGATACGTTGTGTGATGAGTTGCGTCACACCATTGTCGAAACAGTGTGCCAAAACGGGGGACATCTGTCCTCCAATTTAGGCGTCGTTGAGCTCACGGTGGCTTTACACAAGATGTTCACTCTCCCGCACGATCAAATTGTGTGGGATGTCGGGCATCAGTGCTATTGTCACAAGCTGCTCACCGGTCGCCGGAAAGAGTTTGACACACTGCGCAAGACCGGAGGAATATCCGGTTTTCCGCGTCCGTCAGAGAGCCCGTACGATGCGTTTGTCGCGGGTCACAGCTCCACCTCGGTTTCCGCTGCAAACGGTATTGCCAAGGCAAAGGCGCTCGCGGGAGATGACGGCTACGTGGTCGCGGTAATCGGTGACGGCGCACTGACCGGTGGTCTTTCGTATGAGGGACTTTGCAACGCCGGCCGCAGTCACGATCGATTGATCGTGATTCTCAATGATAATCAAATGTCCATCAGCCGTAACGTCGGCTTTATAGCGCGACATTTGGCCATGCTGCGTTCCGGTCCACGGTACGTGCAGGCGAAAAACAATTTCGGCAACGTTCTTTCGTCGATCCCGCTCATCGGTGAGCCGTTGCACCGCTTTATGGTGCGTATAAAATGCCGACTCAAAAACAGCGTATATCACAGCAGTTCCACCTTTGAAGATATGGGTTACTACTATTTGGGTCCCGTGAACGGTCATAATCTGCACGACCTTACCAGAGCCCTGCAAACGGCAAAGAACCTCAATCGTCCGGTTTTGCTGCACGTGGATACGGTGAAAGGGCAGGGATACACCCCTGCTATGCAAAACCCCGATAAATATCACGGAATTTCTGCGTTTGATCCCGAAACCGGTATGACCATTGCCAAGCCGGGTCCGAATTTCTCCACGGTTGTCGGCGATCAACTGTGCAAATTGGCAGAAGAGGATCCGAAAATCTGCGTTGCTACCGCTGCCATGACCGGCGGTACGGGACTGACTACGTTCTCCAGACAGTTTCCGAAACGCTTTTTTGACGTCGGCATCGCGGAAGAGCATGCCGTGACTTTTGCCTCGGGACTCGCTGTCGGGGGGTATTTACCGGTATTTGCGGTGTACTCTACGTTTCTGCAGCGCAGCTATGACCAACTGCTGAACGATACGGCGATCATGAATAACCACATCGTGCTGGCGATCGACCGCGCAGGTGTGGTTCCGGATGACGGCGAAACGCACCAGGGTATCTTTGATGTACCGTTTTTGTCCACCATACCGAACACCACGATCTTTTCACCGTCGACCTATGACGAGCTTGCCATCACCTTGAAGCAGGCCTTGTACGAAACGGAGGGCATCGCTGCGGTGAGATACCCGAAAGGCGGGCAGTTTCCGCACCTTGATCTGTATAAATCAGATTATAAACCGTTTACTCATTTCCGTGATGCTTCGGCGCGCACTGTTGTGATCACCTACGGCAGACTGTTCTCCAATGTGTTGCAGGCGGTGCAGAAAGTGCAGGAAGTGATGCCGGTATCGATTATCAAGTTGACCCGTATTCACCCGATTCCGGAGGAGGTGCTGGCGCTCAGCCGTCAGTACCAACGTATCGTGTTTTTTGAAGAGGGTTCGAAAAACGGCGGTATTGCCCAGCAACTGGGTTCCCTTCTGATGGAATCCCGTTATCGCGGCAAATATGAGATTCACGCGGTTGACGGCTTTATTCCCACCTGCTCGGTGGAAGACGGCTTAAAGCGGTGCAAACTGGATGTGAGCAGTATGGTTAAAACGCTGTTGCAGGAGGATTTGCCTCGTGGCAGAAAGTGAGCGCTTAGATGCCCGCGTCGTGGCCGAAGGCTATGCAACGGGTCGCGATAAAGCCAAAGAACTGATCCGTGCAGGCGTGATTACGGTTGACGGAAAGTCCATCACCAAGCCGTCTGCGGTTGTTGCCAAGAGTTCTGCGGTATCCTGCACCGTCGATGCGCCGCGCTATGTCGGTCGCGGCGGCTTGAAACTTGAAGCGGCGCTGCAAGCCGTTTCACCCTTGCCGAATCCGTGTGTTGCGATGGACGTTGGTGCCTCGACCGGCGGATTTACCCACTGTATGCTGCTCGGCGGCGCCCACCGTGTGTACGCGATCGATGTCGGTCACGGACAACTGCATCCGACCTTGGTTGCCGATCCTCGTGTGGTGAATTTGGAAGGGACGGATATTCGCGACAGGGAAGCCCTGTCTGCCGTGATTCCGCCTTGCTCGGTGGACTTGCTTTCCATGGACGTGTCATTTATTTCGGTCCGTACGGTACTGCCGGCGGTGTTTGAATATTTGCGTGAAGGTGCGCGGTTATTGGTGCTGATCAAGCCGCAGTTTGAAGCGGGCAGAGCCGATGTCGGCAAAAACGGCATCGTCCGCGATCGCCGTGTCCACGTGCGGGTCTTGCGTGAACTGTGTGAACTGTTTTCCGCATCCGGCTGCGCGTTGCAGGCACTTTCGGCATCGCCCATTACCGGTGGTGTCGGCAGGAGCGAGGGCAATATTGAATATATCGCCACCTTAGTTTACGGTGGTGGACAAACGACACTGCCGGATATCCGGCAACTGGTCGATACCACATTTTCTCGGCACTGACAGGAGGTGCGTTTGATGAACATTACCGTGATTCCCAACACCAAAACGGCAGACGGAAAGGTTGCGTTTTTACAGGTGCAGCAAGCCTTGTCGGCCATGGATGTGACGGTCACCGTGCCGCGTGATGCGGCGTTTCCGCCGCGGGATATGGCGGAACTTCTTAAAGCCTGCGACGTAGCGGTCGCGATCGGCGGTGACGGTACCATTATCCATACGGCGAAAAGCGCCGCTGCGTTCGGTAAACCGGTGCTTGGCATCAACAGCGGAAGACTCGGTTTTACGGCAGGCTTGGAGCTGTCAGAACTTTCGGAACTGAGTCGCCTTATCAGCGGCGATTACGATATTGAAGAACGGATGCTGTTAGATATCGTCGTGGACGGTGAAAACGGCACCGAGCAATACAGCGCACTCAATGAGGCGGTCATTTCCCGCGGTGCGTTGTCCCGTATGATCGAGGTTCATGTGAAAAACGGCAAGAAGCCGGTCTCCACGTATCAAGCGGACGGCGTCATTGTCGCGACACCAACGGGATCTACCGCGTATTCGCTGTCGGCGGGCGGTCCCATCGTGGATACCGCTTTGCGGTGCTTGTTATTGACACCCGTTTGTCCTCACTCCTTACATAGCCGTCCGTATATTTTTGACCAGGATGCCGTGCTGACGCTCACCCCCGAGCGCTCGGAATCGTCGGTGTTTGTCACGGTGGACGGCGAGGAAGCGATCCGTATTGCTGAAGGCGGACGGGTGCGCGTATCGCGCTCCGATACCTGCGCAAAGCTTATCAAACTCAAGCAAAAACCCTTTTATCAGGTTTTAGATGATAAACTGACGAACAGGAAGGTATAAACGATATGAAAGTCAAACGCCAAGCGAAGATCTTGGAGATCATACAAAGCCGCAGCATTGAAACGCAGGACGAGTTGATACGTGCATTGGAGGAGAGTGGCTACATCGCTACTCAAGCAACCGTCTCGCGTGATATCAAGGAGCTTCGACTGATCAAAATTTTGAACAGTGACGGCAAGTATTGCTATTCCGTAATGAAGGCGGGCGGCGAACAGGTGGCTACTAAGTTCATGTCCATCTTCCGGGATGCTGTCATCAGTATTGATTTTGCGTGCAACCTGGTGGTTGTCAAGTGCATGTCCGGTATGGCGCAGGCGGCGTGCGCGGCCATGGATTCTTTGCAATGGGAATCGGTCGTGGGTACGCTTGCCGGCGAGGATACCTTTGTTTGCATCACCCGCACGACCGAGAGCGCGGTGGAACTTGTGGAAGAACTCAAAAAATTGCAACGCGGTTGAGATTTCGAGTGTTTTAACGTAGAGGTGACACATCATGCTGGATTGCTTGCACATCGAGAATATTGCCGTTATTGAGCGGGCAGACATTCGGTTTACCGCGGGTTTCACAGCCCTGACGGGTGAAACGGGTGCGGGTAAATCCATCGTTATTGATGCGATCAATGCCGTTTTGGGCGAACGTACTCGCCGCGACCTGGTTCGCACCGGCAGTGATGCCGCACACGTCACCGCGTTGTTTACCGAACTGTCACCGTATGCAATCGCACAGCTTGAAGCACTCGGCTTTTCACCGGATGAGGACGGTAATCTGCTCATCGGCAGAACCATCTCCGCCGAGGGAAAGGGTTCTTGCAGTGTGAACGGCAGACCCGCCACGGCGGCGCTGTTGCGTGAGATCGGCAAAGTGCTTGTCGATCTGCACGGTCAGCATGAAAATCAAGCGCTGTTCTCGGTGGACAGTCATCTTGCCTATTTGGATCGTTTCGGCGAACTCACCGAACAGCGGGAGCGGTACGCTGTCGCGTACCATCAGTGGCGGCAGATCGTTGGTGAACTGAACCGTGTCGATCTGGATGAATCCGAAAAAGCGCGTCGGCTGGACATTTTAGCGTTTCAGATAAACGAGATCGAAGCCGCCGACTTGACCGTCGGGGAAGAGGATGACCTGCAAGCGCGGCGCACGTTGTTTCGCAACGCGGAAAAGATAGCCTCCCGGTTGAATGCCGCGAATGCGCTGTTGCTCGGCGATGAGGACAGCGACGGTGCGGTGTCGATGGCGGAACAGGCGGTTTCCTCGGTCCAGCATGCTGCACGGTATGTGGAGCAGGCGGCAGCCTTGTCCGAACAACTGCAAAACGCGTTGTATGAACTACAGGCGGCGGCAGAAGAACTGCAGGATTTAACCGACCTTTTGGACTTCGATCCGCGTGAGTTGGATGAGGTGGAAAACCGTTTGGAGGTTATCCGCCGTCTGACCTCAAAATACGGCGCTACGACCGCGGACGTATTGGCTTTTTTGGAAAAAGCAAAAGCCGAATACCGGCAGATCGAGCTATCGGATGAACAACAAAGAGAACTTGCCGAACGTGAACGGGCAGCCTTTGCGGCGGCTGGGCGGGAAGCCGATGCGCTGACCGCTGCCAGACTGGCGGCCGCCGAGCGGTTTGCCGCTGCGGTAAAAGAGCAGTTGACCTTTCTCGATATGCCGAACGTTACCTTGACGATCGACCGTCAGCCGATTGCACTCGGTGTGAACGGTGCCGATAAAATTGAATTTTTGCTATCCGCCAACGCGGGCGAACTGCCGAAAGCGCTTGCCCGCATCGCGTCGGGCGGCGAACTGTCACGCATCATGCTGGCGATCAAATCGGTGCTTGCCGATGCGGATGAGGTGGATACCCTCATTTTTGACGAGATCGATACCGGTATCAGCGGCAGAGCGG
>CAYVDQ010000053.1:0-8458 GCA_964450615.1 uncultured Eubacteriales bacterium
AGGGCGATGCCAGCGTAAGCGAACAGCTCACCGCCGGCACCTTCGTCGGTTACGATTCCTTGACCGCCTCGGCGGCGATCACCGCGATCATTTCGGGCAACGAACTGGTCGAAACGCTCAGCGAAGGCGAAAACGCGACGCTGGTATTGGATACCACACCGTTTTACGGCGAGAGCGGCGGTCAGGTCGGTGACGTCGGCGTGATCGAAGCGGACGGTGCCCGCTTTGAAGTCACCAATACGCAAAAGAACAACGCCGGTGTGATTTTGCACACGGGTAAACTCATAAACGGCACGCTCAACGTCGGCAATGCCGTCACCGCGCAGGTGGATGCGGATTCGCGCCGCGCTGTCATGCGCAACCATTCGGCGGCGCATCTGCTGCAGGCGGCACTGCGCCGTGTGCTCGGCACGCACGTGGAGCAGGCGGGTCAGCTCGTCAATGCCGAGCGTATGCGTTTTGATTTCACGCATTTCTCCGCCTTGACAGCCGAGGAATTACACGAGGTGGAAGCACTCGTCAACCGCTGGGTGCTGGGCGGTCTTGCGATTGAGATCAACGAAATGCCCATCGACGAAGCGCGCAAGCTCGGCGCGATGGCGCTGTTCGGTGAAAAATACGGCGACGTGGTGCGCGTGGTCAAGATGGGCGATGTGTCCGTTGAACTGTGCGGCGGCACCCATGCCGATAACACCTCGAAACTGGGTCTGTTTCACATCGTATCCGAATCGTCGGTGGCGGCGGGTGTCCGCCGTATTGAGGCGGTGACGGGTGCGGCGGTCTTGGATCTGCTTCACAATTACCACAACAACATGGTCGAAGCGGCAAGCGCGATGAAAGCGGCAGGACCCGACGATCTCGTCCGCCGTGCGGAACAACTGCTCGGTGAACTCAAAGACGCTCAACGCGAATTGCAGACGGTGCGCGAACAGCAAGCTGCTGCGACGGTTGGCGACCTGTTTGAAAACGCGAAGGACGTCGGCGGTATTCAGCTCATCACAGCGGTGCTGCCGGATCTGTCGGGCGATGAACTGCGTTCGCTGTGCGACCGTTGCAAGGATCGCGGCTTGGATAAAGCGGTTATGGTTGTTGCCGGCACCTCGGCTGAAAAGCAGAGCGTGACCTTTGCATGCTACTGCACACCCGGTGCGGTGGCGGCGGGTGCCAATGCCGGAGCGATCGTGCGTCAGGTGGCGGCGATCTGCGGCGGTAAGGGCGGCGGCAAGCCGGATATGGCAATGGCAGGCGGTAAAGACCTTTCCAAGGTCGAGGAAGCCATGAACAGCATCCCCGAATTTTTAACGAAATAAGGTGTCAATAATGGATTGCATTTTTTGTAAGATCGTGGCGGGGGAGATCCCGTCCAAGAAAGTATACGAGGACGACACCGTGCTGGCGTTTTACGATGTTCAGCCGGCGGCACCGGTGCATATTCTGGTGATCCCGAAAGCACATTTGACCGGTTGTCGGGACATTACTCCCGAGAACAGCGCGGTGGTTGCGCATATCTTTGAGGTGATTGCCAAAATTACCGCAGAGCAGGGGTTGAGCGATTACCGCGTCGTCACCAACAACGGTGAGTCGGCAGGTCAGTCGGTGTTCCATCTGCATTTCCACATTCTCGGCGGAAAAACCTTGAAGGGAATGTGCTGATCCTTGACCTATGTAATTTTAGATCTGGAATGGAACGGCGCGTACTGTAATAAACTCGGCGGCTACTTTAACGAGATCATTGAGATCGGCGCGGTGCGGTTGTCGGAGGACAAGCGTATTGAAGACCGCTTTGACGCGTACATCCGTCCTGTCGTCAGCCGCAAGCTGACGCGGCTTGTCACCGATCTGACCGGCATTACCGACGATCAGGTGCGACGGGGCGTCTCTTTCGGACAAGCCATGGAAAGTCTGTGCCGATTTGTCGGTGAGGACGCGGTGGTCATGACCTGGAGCAACACCGATTTAATGGTGCTGATGGAAAACTGTCGGTATTTTTACGGCGACGAGCGTATTCCGTTCCTGTCGGCATACGTAGACCTGCAAAACTATGCGCAGTTGCGTTTGGAGTTGGGAACGGCTCAGCAGGTGGCGCTCGGCAAGCTTGCCGAGCAGCTGAACCTCAACAGCGAGGCGATGGAATTGCACCACGCAATTGATGACAGCGTGCTGGCGGCGGCGATCTTTCGGAAGGTGTACGAATCTTCCTCATTTCAAAAGGCTTGTGCAACGGTGGATGACGAGTTTTACCGTCGCTTAACCTTTAAACCTTTCTTTATCCGCGAGATCGACGATCCGCTGATTCGTCGATCGGATCTGCGCTTCTCGTGCGAGACGTGTCGGCGCAACTTAAAGCGAGTGGGCAAATGGCAGTGTCAGCATCGCTTTTTCACGGCTGTATTCCGTTGCGCGGCGTGCGGCACCGAGTATATCGGACGCGTGCAGGCAAAGCGAAAATACGACGGTGTGGAGATCAAAAAGCGCTTGATCGGCAAAACGGCGGAGAAAACGCAAGAAACAGGGGGTACAGTATGAATATTCTGGTTGTTGGTTGCGGAAAAATCGGTGAAGCGATCGTTGCCAGCCTGGTAACGGAAGGGCACAACGTCGTGGCAATCGATCAAAACCCTGCCCCGCTTGAGGAGTTAACGAATGTATATGACGTAATGAGCGTTTGCGGAAACGGTGCGGATTCCGACGTATTGGACGAAGCAGGTGTCGCAAAAGCAGACTTGTTTATTGCTGTTACCGACTCGGATAATACCAACATGCTCAGTTGCTTTTTGGCAAAACGGATGGGCGCGGCACAGACCATCGCGCGTATCCGCAATCCCGAATATAACGATAACAGTTTGAATTTCTTAAAGCAGGAATTAGGGTTGTCCATGGCGATCAATCCGGAATTGCTGGCAGCACAAGAAATGTACAAGATCTTAAAATTGCCATCTGCGATCAAGGTGGAAACGTTTTCGCGCCGCAATTTTGAAATGATCGAGCTTCACTTGAAAAATGATACACCCTTTGACGGCTTGAGCCTACGCGATCTGCGTGAAAAATACAAGGCAAAGTTCCTCATCTGTGTGGTTCAGCGCGGTGACGAGGTATATATTCCGGATGGTAATTTTGTGCTGCGCGCAGGCGATAAGATCGACCTCACCGCTCAACTCACCGAGATCCACAAGCTGCTTCGCGAAATGGGCGTGTTGCAAAAGCAGGCACGCAACGTGATGATCCTCGGCGGCAGTCGCGTGGCATATTACCTTGTCAAGCAGTTGCTGGCGGGCGGCAGCGCGGTCACCCTCATCGAGCGCGATCAAGCCTTGTGTCAGGAACTGTGCGCAACGCTGCCCAAAGCGGTGATCGTGAACGGCGACGGTGCACAACAAGAGATATTGATGGAGGAGGATCTTCTTTCTCGCGATGCGTTTGTGGCGCTTACCGGTATGGATGAGGAAAATATCCTCATTTCGATTTTCGCCTCCACACAAAACGTGCCGAAGGTAATTGCGAAGGTCGATCGCGATGAACTGTCGGCATTGGCAGAAAAACTGGGAATGGATTGCATTGTATCCCCGAAAAAGGTCATCACCGACGTGTTGGTGCGCTATGCCAGAGCGTTGCAGAATTCGATGGGCAGTAACATCGAAACACTGTATCATCTGATGGACGGCAAAGCAGAGGCGTTGGAGTTCAACGTCAGTCGTGAGTTTGCGATGCTGGGCGTTCCGCTGAAAGATATGAAGCTCAAACCCAACACGCTGATCGCGGGCATTATCCGCAATCGCACGCCCATTATCCCCGGCGGTAACGATGTGATCTTAGCCGGTGATCGCGTGATCGTCGTCGCGGCGGATCGCCGTTTGCAAGATCTTTCGGATATTTTGAAATAAGGATCGGATGTTATGAACCGTAAAATGGTTTTATATACCGTAGGACGTATTATCCTGTTGGAAGGATTACTTTTGCTGATTCCTTTGGCGGTATCGCTGTATTATCGGGAATCCGCGACCGCATTCGCGTTTTCTGTCACGGTGGTGGTGGCTCTCGTGATTGGCGCTGTCTTGATGCTGTTTACACGGTATGGGAATCGCACGATGTATGCTAAGGGCGGCTTTGTCACGGTGGCCTTATCCTGGGTAGCATTGGCACTGATCGGTGCGCTGCCGTTTTGGATCACCGGTGCCATCCCCTCGTATGTCGATGCCCTTTTTGAAACAGTAAGCGGTCTTACCACGACGGGTGCCTCCATTTTGTCTGATCCGTCGCTCTTAGATCGCGGTTTGCTGTTTTGGCGCAGCTTTACGCATTGGATCGGCGGTATGGGTGTTATTGTGCTGATGCTTGCGGTGATGCCCGCGGAATCCGGTCGGTCGATCCATATCCTGCGCGCTGAAGTGCCGGGCCCTGTCGTCGGCAAGTTGGTACCGCGTCTGCGTGATACCGCCAAAATTTTATATCTCATTTATCTGGCACTGACGGTGATCCAGATTGTTTTCCTGCTATGCGGCGGTATGCCGTTGTTTGACAGTGTGCTGCACGCGTTCGGCACGGCGGGCACCGGCGGTTTCGGCATTAAGGCGGATAGCGTTGCAGGCTACTCGCCGTACCTGCAATGGGTCATTGCGATCTTTATGCTACTGTTTGGCATTAATTTTAACCTGTACTATTTTCTGCTGCTCCGTCGCGTAAAACCCGTGCTTCAAAGCAGTGAACTGTGGTGCTATTTAGCTATCGTGTTAGTGGCGAGCGGTGTGGTCGTGGGCAACGTGTTGCCACTGTACGATACCTTCTCCGAAACACTTCGTCATTCGGTGTTTCAGGTGTCCTCCATCATCACGACCACCGGTTATTCCACCACAAGCTTTGCAACGTGGCCGGTGCTGTCCAAAAGCGTTTTGTTGATTCTCATGCTGATCGGCGGTTGTGCCGGCTCGACCGCGGGTGGTCTCAAGATTGCCCGTGTTATGCTGTTGTTCAAGACGGTAGGTCGCGATCTGAAGAAAATGCTGCATCCGCGTTCGGTGGGTGTTGTACAGGTAAGCGGCAAATCAGTGGACGAGCAGACGTTAGCGGGCGCATCCTCGTATTTTATTCTGTATATGGTACTGATGATCGCCACCTTCTTCGTGTTGTCATTTGAACCCGCTATGTCGATCGAAGCCAATTTATCGGCGGCGGTATCTTGCTTTAACAATATCGGGCCGGGCTTTGCCGAGATCTCGACGAGTTTTGCAGGATATTCCGATGTGTCCACCGGTGTGTTGACACTGGCAATGCTGTTCGGTCGTCTGGAAATTTACCCAATTCTGTTCGCACTCACCCCCTCCGTTTGGGGTGAGAAAGGTTGATTCAAAACATACCGATTGCAACGGTGCAATCGGTATGTTTTTTTTACAAAATTCGTTGACAAAATGACGACAGCGTGATATAATTTCAAAAATCAGATCTTTAAGAGCGATCCGGCGAGGTCGTCAAGACTGTAACCCATCGGATGCGGTTTCACCGTATCTGTTTTCATGTTGCGTCTTGCCGCCTTTCGCGGGAAGGCTCTTTTTGTGTAAAGGAGAAGCACTATGGCACAGCTGAAGTCAAAAATCTTCGGACAACCGACTTTCACAGACGGTATTGGTGTCCGCTTTTTGACCGACGATTTGGGTGTCTACAATTCTCCTCGATATGCTGTTTTTCCCGGCTTTTGCGATGTGCACGTGCATTTTCGTGAGCCGGGATTTTCTTATAAAGAAACGATTGCCACGGGAAGTCGGGCGGCGGCGGCAGGCGGGTACACCGCGGTATGCACCATGCCGAACTTGAATCCCGTGCCGGATTCGGTGGAGAGCATTGCTCTGCAACAGCACATCATCGACCGCGACGCGTGTATTCACGTGTACCCATACGGCTCCATCACGGCGGAGCAAAAAGGAAAAACGCTTTCCGATCTTTCCGGTATGGCACCGTACGCGATCGCTTTCTCGGACGATGGCAAAGGCGTGCAAGACGAGAGTATGATGCGCGAAGCCATGCGGCGGGCGAAAGCGCTCGGCAAACTGATCGTTGCGCACTGTGAAGATAATTCGCTGTTGCGCGGCGGCTACATTCATGACGGCGACTATGCCGCAGAACACGGTCACAAGGGCATCTGTTCAGAGAGCGAATACGGTCCCATTATCCGCGATCTGAAACTGGCGGAGGAGATCGGTTGCGGCTACCACGTCTGCCATATCTCGGCGGCGGAAAGCGTGGAAGCGATCCGCGAGGCAAAAAAACGCGGGGTGGACGTCACCTGTGAAACAGGCCCGCATTATTTGGTGCTGGATGATTCTTGCCTGCAGGAGGACGGCCGTTTCAAAATGAATCCGCCGTTGCGCAGCAAACGCGACCGTGAAGCACTCGTCGAGGGGATCCGCGACGGCACGATCGATATGATCGCCACCGACCACGCACCCCACTCCGTCGAGGAAAAAGCAAAAGGGCTTTGCGGTAGTGCGTTCGGCATCGTGGGACTTGAAACGGCATTCCCGGTATTGTATACCCACCTGGTAAAACCGGGTATTATTACCATGGAGCGTTTGCTGGAACTGCTTGTATACAACCCGCGCAAACGCTTCCAAATCCCGCTCGGTGAGGAGTTCTCGGTGTGGGATCTGTCAAAAGAGGTCGCGGTGGACCCCACGCACTTCGTCTCACTGGGAAAAGCCACTCCGTTTGCAGGGGATACCCTGTACGGCGAATGTGTGCTGACGGTATGTAACGGTAAGATTGTCTATCAACGATAAAAAGTTTGGGAGAGGATAGTATGGCTAAGAGAACAGATCTTAAAAAAATTCTGATTATCGGCTCCGGCCCGATCGTGATCGGTCAGGCGGCGGAGTTCGACTATGCCGGCACGCAGGCATGCTTGGCACTGAAAGAGGAGGGGTACGAGGTTATTCTGTGCAACTCCAACCCCGCCACCATCATGACCGACACCACCATTGCCGACAAGGTCTACATGGAGCCGCTGACGCTGGAATATATTGCGAAGATTCTGCGGTACGAGCGTCCCGATGCCATCGTTCCCGGCATCGGCGGTCAAACCGGTTTGAACCTCGCCATGCAGTTGGAGAAAAAAGGCGTGCTCAAGGAATGCGGTGTCGAACTGCTCGGCACCAGCAGTGAGAGTATCGAGCGCGCCGAGGACCGCGAGCTGTTCAAAGAACTCTGCGAATCCATCGGCGAGCCGACCATCCCCTCTCAGATCACCTATTCGTTAGAAGAAGCCAAACAAGCGGCGACAGAGATCGGCTATCCGGTCGTGTTGCGCCCCGCGTTCACCCTCGGCGGTACCGGCGGCGGTTTTGCCTACAACGAGGAAGAACTCATTGAAGTTGGCTTAAACGCTTTTAAACTCTCTCCCGTGCATCAGGTGCTTATTGAGAAGAGCGTCAAGGGCTATAAAGAAATCGAATTTGAGGTCATGCGCGATTCGCAGGATCACGCGATTACCATCTGCGGCATGGAAAACATCGACCCCGTCGGTGTCCACACCGGCGACTCGTTGGTGGTCGCGCCCATCATGACGCTCAGCAAAGAAGACGAAAAAATGCTCAACGACAGCGCCATCAAGCTGATTCGTGAGCTCAAGATCGAGGGCGGTTGCAACGTGCAATTCGCGCTCAATCCTACCACCAGTGAATACTACCTCATCGAGGTCAATCCCCGCGTATCGCGTTCTTCCGCTTTGGCATCCAAGGCGAGCGGCTACCCGATCGCGCGTGTGACGGCAAAAATCGCTGTCGGCATGGCGTTGGAGGACATTGCCATTGCCAATACCAACGCCGCGTTTGAGCCGTCTTTGGATTATGTCATTGCGAAATTACCGCGCTTCCCGTTCGATAAGTTTGCCTCCGCGCCCAACACGCTCGGCACGCAAATGAAAGCAACGGGTGAAGTCATGGGCATCGGCTCAACGCTCGAGGAATGTCTGCTCAAATCGGTGCGTTCGCTCGAGATCGGCGCTTGCCATTTCCATCTGCCGAAGTTTGATCACATGACTGCGGACGAACTGCGCGCGTATATCAAGGAATTCAAAGATGATAACATTTTCGCCATTGCCCAGCTGATGCGGCTCGGTGTCGGTGTCAAAGAACTGTTTGAGATCACCGCCATCACACCGTACTTCCTGGAAGCGATTGAACGTATCGTGAAAAAGGAAACCGAGATCCAAGCAGCGCGCGGCGATTTGGAAGTGCTGAAAAGCGCCAAATTGATGGGATTCAGCGACCGGTATATTGCAAAACTCTGGGGCATGAGTGAGGTTGAGGTTTATAACCTGCGCAAAGCACAAGGCATGTTCCCCGTGTACCGTATGGTGGACACCTGCCATACCGGCGCGTATATCCCGTATTTCTACTCGTCTTATCAAGGTGAAAACACCTCGATCCTGACCGACAAAAAGAAGATCGTCGTACTGGGTGCCGGTCCCATC
>CAYVDQ010000054.1:0-8391 GCA_964450615.1 uncultured Eubacteriales bacterium
ATTCGTGTCCATGATCGCCTGCGTCGAGAGCAGGTGGATGCCAAACTGATCCTGCAGGTGCACGATGAACTGATCGTAGAAGCAGCCGAAAGGGATGCTGATCGTGTGGAAACGATCTTGCGTGAAGAAATGGAACAAGCGGCAACGCTGTCTGTTCGTTTAAGAGCGGACGTGCACACCGGGAAAACTTGGTATGATGCGAAATCCTAATAGCGGGAATAGCGATAACGATGCACGCTCATGGCGATTCCGACGCCGAGAAACAGTGTCAGCAGCGAACTGCCGCCGGCACTGAAAAAGGGGAGCGTAATACCGAGCACCGGCATCACGCGGAGAGTCATGCCGATGTTTACAATCGCTTGTGAGGCAATCAAAATGAGCAAACCTAAGCATAGCAATCTACCGGTTGGCTCTGCGGATTTCCGTGCGGTGCGGTACAACAACAGAAGGATGATAGTGAACAGTACCAATACGAGTACGGCGCCGAGGTACCCGAATTCTTCACCTGCAACGGTGAAGATAAAGTCGTTTTGTCGGGCATACAGGTTGTCTGCGCCGCCTTTTAGATATCCCACGCCGTATATGCCTCCCGCGCCGATCGCCGTGACACTCAGTTCTTGTTGCCACCCTGTCGTGTTGCGATAGGCATCGACTTGAAACAAACAAAGAAATCGAGCCTTTTTATCAGGGCTCATTTGTTGCCAAACGAGCGGTACCATGGCGGCAAGGGAAACCGTTCCGCCGACAATGTATCCAAGCGGTAACCCGCCGACAATCAGCAGTGCCGCAAACAGTACGATGCAAATGAAAGCGTTGCCGTCATCTCCTTGCAAAAAGATTAGCAGTATGGGAAACGCGCCGTGGGCACATAATCCCAAAAGCGGGAGTGGCTTGCGGATGCGATCGCCAAGTATGGCGATATGATGCGAAAAGGTAACGATAAACACAATTTTAAGCAGCTCTGACGGCTGTAATAAAAAGTTCTGCGATCCGAGCGAGAGTAGCAGCCAGTTGCGGTCGTCTGTTCCGGGAACCTCATATCCGAGTGGTGTGAAGGTTAGCACCATCAACACGAATGACGGCAATGCTAAGAGGTACCAACGCGCGGTGAGCGATCGATAGTTTATGAGCGAAACGGAACATGCCGCCAGTATACCGAGAATTAAGCAAAGTGCTTGCATGGTCGGGTTACCGCCCGCACCGGATAAACTTGCGGAATAAATCAGCAACAACCCATATGTGGCAGCCGCAGTACAACTACTGAGCAGTGACCAATCGGTGTCACGCAGTAATCGGTTTACGCGGTTCATACTCTCACCCCGTGTTAGTATGAACCATCTTGCAGAAAACTTTTCGAAACGTTGAATTTTCCTCTTTTCTAAATGGGAATTTTGTGATACTATGAGAAAAACAGTCGATGTAAAGGGGACGGGTAGTATGACGGTCGTGACGCACAGTGAATCTGAAACCGCTGAACTCGGCGCGCGGCTGGCGTCTTGCTGTACCGCCGGTACGGTGGTAGCCTTTTTTGGCGGTCTCGGTATGGGGAAGACCGCGTTTGTGCGCGGTATGGCGAGAGTTCTGTCGCCGGATGCTCACGTATCCAGCCCGACCTTTGCTCTTGTGAACGATTACGGCGGAAACCCGCCGCTTGTACATTTTGATATGTATCGTATCACCGGTTGGGAAGACCTAGATACCACCGGGTATTACGATTATCAGGATCAAGGCGCGATCCTGGCTGTGGAATGGAGCGAAAACATTGAAGCGGCATTGCCGCCCAATGTGGTGCGCGTCACATTCCACCGCTTATCCGAAACCGAACGCGAGATTACGATCGAGGGGGTAACACTATAATGGAACAACGATCTGTTACCCTGCTTGCGGTAGAATCGTCTGCCGGTCCGGCGTCGTGCGCCGTGCTCCGTCGTGAAAACGGAACGGAGCAGATCGTCTGCACCGCGTCGGTCAACAATCGTCTGACTCATAGCCAGACCCTTATGCCGATGATCCACGATATGCTCAAAAACGCCGGCATGTCGCTTGCGGATATTTCACATCTGGCGGTGGCGGTCGGTCCCGGCTCGTTTACCGGTGTACGTATCGGTGTGGCGGCGGTCAAAGGCTTGTCGTTCCCAAACGATTTACCCTGTGCGGCTGTATCCACGCTTGCCGGTATGGCGCGGCGATTTGAAGGCTTGCCGTATACCGGTTTGATCTTGACGGCTATGGACGCGCGTTGTCAGCAAATATATACGGCTCTTTTTGCGGCGAAAGACGGCAAAATCGAGCGGTTGACGCCGGATGAAGCCTTGCCCTTAGAAGAAGTTAAAAGCCGCTTGAAGAACGAAACCCGACCGATCATGGTGGTCGGTGACGGTGCGGTGATCGCCTATGACGCACTGTGCGATACGGTCCCCAATTTGATTATTGCACCGGAACATTTACGTTATCAACACGCTTCCGGTGTTGCTGTGGAGGCACTGTTCGCCATTGATAGGGGAGAGTGTGTGGGCGGCAAAGAGCTGCTGCCTGCCTATCTGCGTCTGCCGCAGGCGGAACGCGAGCTTCGCGCCAAACAGGAACAATCATCAAGACAATGATGTGAAATACAGCATGGAGGGAATGTTATGTTGAAACCTTTTATCGCCAATCATCCGCTCATTCAGCACAAGGTAACCCTTTTGCGCGACAAGAATACCAGTTCTAAGCAATTCCGTGAGCTCATTCGTGAGATCACCGGTCTGATGTGCTACGAGGCTACCCGTGATCTTCCTACCTGTGAAGTGACGGTGGAAACGCCGATCGCCAAAACCAAATCCCGCAAGATTGCCGGCCGCAAGTTGGCATTTGTCCCGATCCTGCGCGCAGGTCTCGGCATGGTTGACGGTGCGGTGGAGCTTGTTCCTTCTGCTCGTATCGGTCACATCGGTCTGTACCGTGACGAAACCACGATGAAGCCGGTGGAATACTATTGCAAATTGCCCGGCGATATCGGTGAACGCGACGTTATCGTGCTGGACCCGATGCTGGCCACCGGCGGTTCCGCGATCGATGCGATCGGTCAGATCAAACAGCGCGGTCCGCGCAGTATCAAGTTTATGTGCATCATCGCTGCACCCGAAGGCTTGAAGGCGTTGACGGAAGCGCATCCCGACGTACAGATCTATTGTGCCGCGTTGGATGAACGCTTGAATGAGAACTGCTATATCGTGCCGGGGCTCGGGGATGCGGGCGACCGCATTTTCGGTACGAAATAAACAACTACAAAATGAGCGCCGCCGCAGATCGTTCTTCAGATCGTTCTGCGGCGGCGTTTTCTATTGAACTTATGCGTTGTGGTATCGCGATAAAAAGGCTTTGGTACGTTCGTTTTTCGGATGTGAAAATACTTCGTCGGGGGTGCCTTGCTCTGCAATCACACCGTCATCCATAAAGATGACCTGATCCGATACTTCAGCAGCAAATTGCATCTCGTGCGTGACGATCACCATCGTCATATCGCGTTGCGCTAATTCTTTGATAACTTTCAAAATTTCACCCGTTAGCTCGGGGTCTAATGCCGACGTTGGTTCGTCAAAGAACAGGATCTCGGGATCCAAAGCGAGAGCACGGGCGATCGCTACACGCTGCTGCTGTCCGCCGGACAGTTCACAGGGACAAGCATCGCATTTTGCAGATAAGCCCACGTCGTCGATTAATTTGTGTGCCTTTGCCTCAATTTCGGCATTGATCTGCTTGGTATTTGCCTTGTAATCAGGACGTTCCTTGGCTTGCAGCTTGGGTGCTAAGCAGACGTTTTCCAAAACACTGTACTGTGGAAACAGATTAAAGTTTTGAAACACCAGCCCAAAGTGCAAGCGGTTTTCACGCACTTGCGCATCCGTTAACGCTTTTTGATTTTCGGCATCAAACAACACTTTGTTGTTAACCGAAAACGTACCGGCATCGGCAATTTCCAAAAAGTTAAGGCAACGCAGTAACGTGGTCTTACCACTGCCCGAAGAACCGATGATAGACACTACTTGGCCTTTATTCATGGAAAAATCAATGCCCTTGAGCACCTCTGTTTTTCCAAACCGTTTGTATATGTTCTTTACTTCCAAATAAGCCATGTCATTTCTCTCCTTTATGCTTTGAAGTAGGAGAGTTTTTTCTCCACTCGGTTCAAAACCACAGTCAAAACGCCGACAAATAACAGGTAGAATACCGCCGTGTAGAAGAGCGGCCAGATCAATGCTTGCGACGACGCCATGTCTTTGGCACACTTGATGATTTCGGGAATCGCAATAGCATTTGCCAAAGCAGTATCTTTTACCAACGTGATGATCTCGTTCGATAGGGCAGGAACAATGCGCTTGATAACTTGTTTGAGCACTACTTTGAAAAACACTTGTGACTTGGTCATACCTAAAACGTAGCCGGCTTCGTATTGCCCTTGGGACACGCTTTCAATGCCACCGCGGAAGATCTCCGAAAAATAGCAGGCGTAATTGATAACAAAGGCGATAAGCACTGCCAAGAAGCGACCTTGCCACAACAGTTCATTACTGCCGGCGGCAATCGTCATTTTCAGATCGATGGTGTTAAATATGTTTAGCGATGCGTTTCCATCCGCCAACAAACTGGGCAGATAATAGATCACGAAAATAAATAACATCAACGGAATACCGCGAATGATCCAAATGAAAATTTTAGTCGGGACTTTAATGACCGAGATCTTGCTCATCGAACAAAACGCAAACAGCAATCCCAAGGGGATGGCCAGGATCAAGGTCATGATAAACAGCAAGCAGGTAATACCGAAGCCTTGCATTAGATCTTGTGTGATAGTTAAAAATTCCATGTCGTGTCCTTTTCTTAAAACAGAAAAACTGCAAGGCGCTTTGGCGCCTTGCAAGTTTTCTCGTTATTGCGTTTTTTACTTTTTCTGATCGGAGAAATCAGTGATGGCAGTGTTCTCGACTTTGTATTGTTTTGCTAAATTCGCGATAGTACCATCAGCAGCCAGCGCTTCCAAAGCACCGTTGACTTTCGCGGTCAGGTCGGAACCTTTTTTGAAGCCGATCGCATAGTACTCCGCATCGCTGTATACGTTTGCCGCGATCTCCAAGCCTGCATAGTCGCCCTTGCCGACGTATGCTTTCGCCAACTGTTCGTCAGCAACAACGAAATCAACGGCACCCAGGCTGAGCTCCTTCATGGCATCCAACTGAGAAGTAACACCTTTTTTGATGGCACCGGTCAGTGTTTTGGTCAAGTATGTATCGCCGGCGGAACTGTTTTCCACGGCACCGACTTTACCGGCCAAGCTCTTGGTATCGGTGATTGTCTTCGCAAGATCTGCTTTGGCAACGATGACTTGTTTGTTGCCCATGTAGTTGTAGGAGAAATCCACTTTATCGGCACGTGCTACGCCATCGTCATCAGCGGTGTTAGCAGTGAAGCCGTTCCAGATGCACTGGATGGTACCGGAGTTGAGTTCGGTATACTTTTGGTCCCAATCGATCAGTTTGAAAACGACTTTGTAGCCCAACTTTTCAAACACGGCTTTAGCTAAATCGGTGTCGAAACCAACCAACTCGCCGTTCTCTTCGTAGTTCATGGGTTCGTAGATGGTGTAACCCACGGTGATGACGGTGTCCGCGCTGTTGTCGTTGTTAGCTGTTGTCGTTGTTGTCGTATCATCGTTCGGTGTTGCCGTGCAACCGGCGAAGCAGGCGACGATCATCAACGCTGCCAAGACAATTGCCAAATACTTTTTCATAATGAATAACCCTCTCTCATTTGATGATGTGCTCATTATACACCACCACATTAGCAAAGTAAAGTGGAAAATTGCAAAAACGTCCGCTTTCTACGTTTTGCACAAAAAAAGCGGACGTTTTTGTTTGTTATGCTGTTCTCTTATCTTTGGTGGGGATACTGGCAAGTGTGACAGCACCGAACATCAGACAGCAACCGAGAATTTCGCGTGGGGTGAGGGTATCGCCCTGTACGATCCATCCGGTAAGAACAGCAAATACCGATTCCAAACACAGCAGTAGCGAAACGATAGTGGGGTTGCTGCCTTTTTGGGAAACGATCTGCAAGGTGTAGGCGATCGCGCTGGAAAAAACGCCGATGTATACAAGCGGAATCCAGTGCTTTATGATCAGTGTCAACGAAGGCGTTTCGAATACGAACATCAGCACTGTACTGACGAGCGCCAAAACAAATAACTGTGCACAGCACAAGTGCATGCCGTTGATTTCCGGCAACCGGTCCACCAAGAGGATCTGTAAAGCAAAGAAGAGTGCGCATAATAATATGAGCATATCACTGGGGGCTATAGTAAAGGAATCCGTAATACACAGCAGATACAAGCCGACAAGTGATAAGGCGATGCCAATCCATACGGTATACGGCGCGCGACGGCGGAAGAACATACCAAGGATGGGGACAAGTACGACGTACAGCGAGGTAATAAATCCGGCTTTGCCGGGATCGGTTGCGCCGATGCCGGCTTGCTGGAGATTGGCTGCCGCCGTCAGCAGCAGACCGCAACCGAGGCCACCCCAAAGAAGCTGTTTCTTATATGTGGTGCGCTTTTCCTGCGGCACGGCGTTTTTTTTTCTTAACAAAAAGGATAATAATAGAAGAGCAAATGCGCCGATCCAAGAGCGAACGGCGTTAACGGTGAAGGGTTCCAAATCTCTTGCGGCAATGTCTTGTGCCACAAACGCAGAGCCCCAGATCAAGGCGGCAAGTAGCGGACACAAGGTGCTGCGTATAGGAGAAACGCGTGATGACATAGGGGAAGCCTCGCTTTTCATAAGAATGGCAACAGTGTATCATAAAACCAAACAAAGCGCAAGTCCTCTACTCTTGACAACAACCAAAAATATCGGTATTCTAATAAAGATATGGAAAGGAGGAAGAGGATATGGACAAGTATAAGCGTTTGTTTTCCAATACGTTAATTTTTGCCATCGGCACATTCAGTTCCAAACTATTGTCATTCTTCCTCACGCGTCTGTATACCGAGGTGTTGTCCCAAGGCGAATACGGTATTACCGATATGTTGCAGCAGAGCGGGAATCTGTTATTGCCACTGATCACGTTAGGTATCACCAATGCCGTCGTGCGGTTTGGCTTGGATAGGGGTGTGCGTAAAAGCGACGTTTTCACCACCGGATTGCTCTCTTTGTTCGGCGGCATGGTACTTTTGTTGTTAATTAGCCCATTGCTTGGTTTTATTCCGCTTATCACCGATTATGTGTGGCTGCTGTGCGTTTTTGTCTTTACCTCGTCTTTGCGTTCTTTGTGCGCGCAATTTGTACGGGCGCAAAACCGTGTCAAGCTGTTTGCGGTAGACGGCATTTTGAGTACACTCACCACGATCCTCTTTAATATCCTATATTTAGTGGTGTTTGAGTTCGGTATTGTTGGGTATATGTTCTCCATCATTTGTTCGGACGTATTATCGGTCGTATTCTTGATGGTTGTCGCGCGCTTGCACCGGTTTATCAATGTCCGTTCTTTAGATTTCTCAGTGATGCGATCGATGCTCAAATACGCGATCCCGCTGATACCCAACACGGTATTGTGGTGGATCACCAACGTGTCTGACCGATATATCGTCAGTTGGATGTGGGATGAATCGTATACCGGCTTGTATGCGGCGGCATATAAGATTCCGTCACTGGTTATTTTAGTGTCCGGCATTTTTATGGATGCTTGGCAGATTTCGGCGGTGACCGAGGAAGAGGGACGAAATCGTTTTTATACGAAGGTCACCTCGCTGTACAGTGCCTTTTTGTTTGTCATGGCGTCCGGCGTCATTTTAGTGACACGGTTTGTTCCGCACGTTTTGTTTGCGGAAGAATATTATGAAGCCTGGCGGTATATCCCGTTGCTGACCATCGCAGTGGTGTTCACCTGCCTCGTCAATTTCCTCGGCAGTATATATATGGTGGAAAAAAAGAGCGTACGCTCGCTTCTCACCGCTTTGCTCAGTGCGGTTGTCAATGTTGTGCTTAATCTGCTGTGGATTCCTAAGTACGGTGTCAACGGTGCTGCTGCGGCGACACTCGTGTGCTATCTTGTCGTGTTCATTGTACGCATGCTTGACACGCGTCGGTATGTTTGTATCCAATGGCAGTATCTGCGACTGCTGGTGTGTACCGGTATCGTGCTTTCTCAAACGGTGATTATGCTGTGCGAAACGCCGTTTTGGTTGGTTTGGGAAGTCTTGCTGTTTGGTGTGATGTTGGCTCTGTGCGGCAAGGATTTGTTTGCCGGCATCAAGCACATGATCAAACGCTGAAAAAATATCTGATTTTTTCTGATTTTTTCAAAAAAAGTGTTGACAATCCCGCTGAATAATGGTAAACTGTAAAAACTGACCCC
>CAYVDQ010000055.1:0-2709 GCA_964450615.1 uncultured Eubacteriales bacterium
CGGCGAAGGATAAACCGCTGACAAGTTTTGATTCCATTGTTTTGGCATTGATCTCGCGTGTATTGACACCGCCCGCAGTCACGACCGCCTCTTCAAAGGGACGAAGACCGGAGACTGTGAGCGGAACATGTTTGAGAATCTCGACGATACGCGAGCGCTCTGCGCGAGATACCGAGTGGCATTTGGTATCCCCTGCCGTATCACTCAGCCGCAAAATAACCGACACCATTGAGCGGGGCATCAGCGCCGAAAGTACATTGCCGAGACAAGCGTTGGCGTTTTTTTCAAACTCACGTACCAAGCGGGCATCCAATTGCTCTGTCGTCAAAGCGGGTTTCATATCTACGGAAAGTGTATAGCGGTTTTTGACGGTATCTTTCAAATGCGCACTGGCACTGAGAATGATTGGTCCGGATACACCAAAATGTGTAAACAGCATCTCGCCGAAATCGGTATACACGGTTTTTCCCGTTTCCGTATCGCGTACCGTGAGCGCACAATTTTTGAGTGACAGACCTTGCAGTTCTGCGCACCACTCTTCTACCGTGTTTAGAGCGACCAAGGACGGACGCGGCGGGATTACGGTGTGTCCGGCTTGTTCGGCGAGTTTGTACCCATCACCGGTGGAACCGGTGCCGGGGTACGAACAACCTCCGGTACATACAATGACCGCATATGCCTCCAGCGTTTCCCCTGTTTCCAGTTTTACACCGCAACAAACGTTATCCTCCAACAGAAGCTGTGTTACCCGACCGGTTTTAAAGCGACAACCTTGTCGGCGCGCAAAGGTCACCAGGGCATCTACAATATCGATCGCTTTATCTGAAGCCGGATACACGCGATTGCCGCGTTCGGTTTTTAGCGGTACCCCTTGTTCCTCGAAAAAGGCCATCGTATCCTGCGGCGTAAAGGCAGAAAAGGCGCTGTATAAAAAACGGCCGTTCCCCGGTGTGTTGGCAACACAATCCTGCACTGAAGCGGCATTGGTGACGTTACAACGTCCTTTCCCCGTGATCATTACCTTGCGCGCCATACGCGAATTGCGCTCAATAACGGTGACACGGTAACCACGCTGTGCAGCCATACCGGCAGCGAGTAAACCGGACGCGCCGCCTCCGACAACAATGACCTCCATCACAGCGTGTCCTCCTGTGCCCTATCTTGTCCGAGCGGCTGGTAGATCTGATAAGTTTCCCACAGTTCTTCCAGTTCGGCCAAACGCTCACGGTTTTCATCCGCGCGTTTGAGCGAGATTGCCACCAATAGCGCGTTAATAACGCTGAGCGGGGCCGCCAAGGAATCCACAACTGTCGGCAGATCACTGTGAGCAAGCAACAAACTGGAACTGAGTTCCGCGACCGGTGATAAAATACTGTCGGTGACAGCAATCACCTTTGCACCGCGCGAGTGGGCAAAGTGCGCCGCCTTCACGGAACGTGCGGAATACCGCGGGAAGCTGACAACCAACAGTGCATCCTGCTCTCCGATGGAATACAACTCCTCCAACACCTCGGTAACGTTTGAGGTGTTTATCAGTCGAATATCCGGCAACAGCAGTTTGAGGTAAAACGCGGCGAACTGAGCGAGTGCACGACAGCTGCCGGCACCAAAAACATACACGTGGCGCGCATTGACCAAGGATTCTACCGCTTCGTCAAATACTTCGTGCGGCATTTCCTCCAGCGTTTGGCGAATATTGGCCATATCATACGACATAACATTTTCCAACACTTCGTCATCCCGCATACGGGATCGGGACACCTCCACACGCTGCACACTCGTCAATTTGCTACGAATGAGCTTTTGCACAGCCTTTTGGAGCTGGGGATAGCCTGAAAAACCGAGTTCGGTAGCAAAGCGCACCACCGTAGATTCGCTTACCCCAACCGTTTCACCCAAGCGATATGCTGTCATAAATGCCGCTTCATCGTAATGTTCCAAAATGTATGAGGCGATGCGACGCTGTCCTTTGGAAAAGCCCGGCATCTCATTCGTAATATGTGCGATCAGGTCCATACTCATCGACATTCATTCCTCCCAACACACCTATTTTAATGCTTTCATTTTAAAAATGCAAGATGAATTGTTAAACTTGCAAAATCAATATTGAAACAATCGGCGGATCATCGGCTGAAAGCGTGAAAAGTATACCGGCAAGAATCGCGTGAGACCAATATCGTATATGACAAAAATAACGTTACCTGCTAATAAAAAGAGTAGCAGGAATCCATAGAGCGGCAATGCGATTCCTTCGATGCGAAAAGCATCCAATGAGAATCCGATCCACGAGAGCACCGCATATCCGCCGACGGCTGCCGCGTTGAAAATCATCAATTTCAAAGACCACTCCCACACACGGTTTTTGAGGGATTCCAGCGTTGCTTTGATGATCGGGTAATAGCCGAAAAATGCGATAAAGAGCGTTTTTGCCTCCATATCGGGGACAATAAGTAAAGCAACCAGTGACACGGTCACATAGGCGCACAGCGCCCATTTCTTTCCGCACTCAATCACAAGCGGAATCAGAAACGCTCCCGCGAGCGGCGGGAGCGCATAAGTGGCAAATGGAAAGAGAGTCAACAATAATACGAAGACAGCGACAGCACTGAAAATACCGCCGAGCGCAATGCGTGATGTGCGTTTCAAACAATCACCTCTCAGCAACAGCGAATAAGGTCGCCGCCCATACATTCACAGCAACAGTCGGCA
>CAYVDQ010000055.1:2719-8304 GCA_964450615.1 uncultured Eubacteriales bacterium
AGATCAAGCTGTTGCACACATCACAAGCACTGCAGCCGCCTTGTGACATCGGTGCTACACGATAACCACCGGTACGGCGTTGCATTTCCATCTGGTTTATGGCCTGTTGATATTCGACATTAGTGGGATCCATGCGAGCCGCAGTAGAAATGTGCGAAAACGCTTCCTCCAGCCAACCTTTTTTATACAGTACGCTTCCCTTTAGAAAATACCATTCCGCATCACGTGAAGGCGAAGGAATGCCGTCGAGCAGAGCCTCGGCATCGATGGTGCGTCCCGTGCGGATCAAATTGCGGATATCGGCATAGCGGGACGAGCCGCCCCTCTGATGTCCGGTATTTCCGTTCGCAGAGCCGCCTTGACGCCGCATACGGATAATGGCATCGTACGCCTCGTTAATCTCCTGCATTTTCTCCTCGGCCAAATCGGAAAGCGGGTTGTTGGTATAATGGTCGGGATGATATTTTTTGGCGAGTTCCCGATACGCCGCTTTTACCTCATCATCGGTGGCGGTGGGTTGAATTCCCAACACCTCATACGGATTTTGCATCGTTCAAACCTCCTGATCGGCGAGACGGTCTTTTTTTCCGTTCACCGGATAACACTAACTTTTGCATACCGGGGATTCCCCATTCCAGTACGTTACGAAGTATGCCGTCAAAACGGCGTATAGTCAACAGTTCGTACGCGGCTTTACACTCGGCAAGAGAAGCGTTGAGCATCCATCCTGCGGATTCACGCACCGATCGGATTTTCTCCTTGTCAGCCGTATCCAACCTTTCGGATAGCGCGATTGGATTATACGATCCGTTTTTCAAGTCCTCTTCAAGATCATCTGCCGCATCCATCAAATAGACTACGCGACCAAGACAATATCCAAAACGGGATAACACACGTTTTTGTTTCCCATCGTTTGAGGCTTCGGAGCAAAGGGCACTTAATATCTGTGCCGTAGGTTCCGCCGCCAGATCCACCGAAGCGGTTGCCTTTTGTTCCAATTCGCGCTGACGAACCATCTCTTGTTCGATCAATCGGTCGAGTTCAGGCAATCGCTGTGCCGCACGGCGGCGATTACGGCGCATGATCGGCAACAGTATTTTTGCTGCTAATCGTTTAAAGAAGCGATCATCTGCAATGGTGTCTTCTGTTTTATGATACGCAAGCAACATAGCGGCATCAGCGCAAAAGTCCAGTGCTGCATTATGATTACAGCAGGTACGTTTTTTCAGCGGGTTATATGGGCATCTGCCCTTTTTAAAACCGGTACAACCCTCGGCAAGTGCCATATGCAAAACAGCCAAAAAGGTCATATCGTAGCTGAGAGTCATTTGCGCCGTAAAGCCGTATTGCTTGCCTAGCGTTTTACACAACGAGCAGTAAATGCCGCGGTATTGTTCAAATTCTCCCATCTTACACTCGGGTTGATATACCTTCACGTAGCCAAACATAGTGTTCCCTATTCACCTCAATATCATGATACAATAGTTTACATTTGCAATAATGAAAGATTTGTAAATATTCCATGTAGCGACGTCTGTATAATATTCAGCAAATCCGACGATACTATGTTCGCGCATTACTGTGCGTGCTAAATGAAAGCAGCGTTCCGAGGAGGGAAACAGGATGATAGACAGAATCGCATTATTGCTGACAGTCATCGGCGCCTTGAACTGGGGAAGCATCGGTTTGTTCCAATTTGATATCGTTGCATGGATCTGCGGCGGTCAGGACGGCCCTATCAGCCGTGTAATTTACACACTGGTCGGTTTGGCGGGGTTGTGGTGCATTTCGTTGTTTTTCCGCAAGCGCGAACATCTTCTTGATAAAGAAGACGCCTAAAAAATCAGGACCGTCGCAAAACGGCGGTCCTGATTTTTTGTTTTATTATACCAGCGCTTTGGTATCGCGTGCAATTACCAGTTCCTCGTTCGTGGGGATAACAAAGGCGCGCACAGCGGAATCCGGTGTGCTGATCTCGGCTTCCTCGCCGTGCACCAAATTGGCTTTTGCATCCAACTTTACACCCAAATAGGCGAGCTTTTCCAAAAGTTCGGCGCGCAGGACGTCTTGATTTTCACCGATACCGGCCGTAAAGACGATAGCATCCAGACCGCCGAGCGCGGCTACGTAGCCACCGATGTATTTCAAGATCTGATAACTGCGCATATCCCACGCCAACTGTGCGCGGCGATTGCCTTCTTTCATAGCTGCCGCAATGTCACGGTCATCACTTGAAACACCGGAAATACCCAACATACCGGATTTTTTGTTCATCACATCATCCATTTGAGCGGGTGTTAACCCCTCTTTTTCCATAAGGAACGTAACGGCAGACGGATCAATCATACCACTTCGCGTACCCATCAGGAAGCCGTCTAAAGGAGTAAGTCCCATCGTGGTGTCGATGACTTTACCGTCCTTGATCGCCGCCAGTGAGGAGCCGTTGCCTAAATGGCAAGTGATGATTCGCGTGCCTTTGCCGTCCGGTTTGCCGATAAGCTCACAGCAACGCGCCGAAACGAATCGATGAGAGGTGCCGTGGAAGCCGTAACGGCGAATGCCGTATTTTTCATAATACTCGTACGGAAGACCCCACAAGTATGCCACTTCGGGCATCGTTTGATGGAATGCCGTATCAAACACCGCCACCTGCGGGATATCTTTGCCGAAAGCAGCCGCTGCCGCCTCCATACCTTTCACACCGGGTGGGTTGTGAAGCGGTGCAAGCGACGCGTAATCGCGAATAGTTTGGATAACGTCTTCCGTGATACGAACCGAACGGTCGTATTTGGAGCCACCCATAACGGCACGGTGACCGATAGCTGTTACGTCTGATAACTTGTCGATGACCTTTCCTTCACCGGTAGTCAACGCTTCTTTCACTTGTTCAAATGCAGCGGTATGGTCCGCCATAGCAACGTCCTTTTGAAACACCTTGCCGTTCGCTTTGTGAGTAAAACGACCGTCGATTCCGATGCGTTCGCACAAGCCCTTCGCAAGTGTTTGTTCACCGTCCATATCAATCAACTGATACTTCAGCGACGAACTTCCGGCGTTGATAACCAAAATTTTCATACAACCTAATCCCCTTATCTGTATATTGATTTTCTACGGAAAATACGATATACTTAATCATAGTACGAAATGGAATTTTTTTCAACCGATTTTTGCAAATTTTTTACCGCGGAGGTGTAATTTATGCGAGTTGCCGGTATCGTAGCCGAATACAACCCCTTTCACAACGGGCACGCGATCCATATTGAAAAAACGCGCGAGCCGAACGGCGGATGTGAAGCCACCCATATCGTTGCGGTAATGAGCGGTAGTTTTGTGCAACGCGGTGAACCGGCGATCATGACAAAATTTGATCGCGCCAAAGCGGCGCTTGCCGGTGGTGTTGACCTCGTCGTTGAATTGCCGGTTCCGTGGTGTCTTTCCTCCGCAGAAGGTTTTGCGTCCGGTGCCGTATCGTTGCTCAACTCGCTCGGTTGCGTGGATGTTCTCAGTTTCGGATCAGAAATCGGCAAGATTGGACCGCTTCAAAAAGCCGTCACAGTGATGCAAACGCCGCGGTTTGCTTCATTGCTTAAGTATCACCTCGGTCTTGGTATTTCTTTTGCAGAAGCGCAGCAAAAAGCCTTGGCGGAGATCGTCGGTACCACAGCAGCCACGGTTTTGAATACACCGAACAACACGCTCGGTATCGAATATATCAAAGCACTGCAGGCGTTTGATTCTACCATGGATCTGTTTACTGTTGCACGACAGGGTGCTTCACACGATAGCACGGCTCCTCTCGGGGATACAGCTTCTGCATCGTATCTGCGCATGCTGTTGTCCTCCAACCGTCTGCTCAACACCTTGCCGTATTTGCCGACGGGTTGTGCTGCCGTGATCTCGGATGCCGCCGACAAAGGACTTCTGCCTGCAACCGCCGCTTCTGTGGACCGCGCCGTACTTTCTCACCTACGGCGTTTATCTTTAGACGATTTAAAAGCACTACCAACCATGTCCGAAGGATTGGAAAACCGTGTATATACGGCGATCCGCAAGGCATCATCCTTGACCGAGTTGGAAGAAAGCATTAAGACAAAGCGGTATCCGCTGACACGTATCCGCCGCCTGATTTGGTCGGCATTTTTAGGCATCACCAACGAGTTCAGCGCCGCACCGCCGCCATACATTCGCATATTAGCAGCAAACGAACGCGGTAAAGAGGTTTTGTCTGCCGCTAAACCGACCCTTCCGCTTTTATACCGCGCGTCGCAGGTGGCAAAACTGGATACTTCTTGCCAGCGGTTATGGGAGTTGGAGACGAAAGCAACTGACCTTCATTCGCTGGCTTTACCCCTGCCTCCCCCCTGTGGTACCGATCACACAACCGGCTTAATACGATAAAAAAACACCCTGCATGGCGTAATATCCGTTAAGGACATCACGCCATGCAGGGTGTTTTTTGTTTTATTCTTCGGGGGCTGCTTCTGCTTGTGATACAAACAAATTCATATTTGAATATGCGGGGATCTCGCGACCTTCCATAGCGGCACGGAACTGTGTACCGTCCATTTTCTCATTATCCATAAGATATTGAGAAATCAAGTGCAGCTTATCTTCGTTCTCGGACAAGCAATCTGTGGTCTTCTTATACGCATCCGTGACGATGCGATTGATCTCCACATCGATCTGAGCTGCAATCTGCTCCGAATAGTTGCGTGTATGACCAAAATCACGACCCAAGAATACCTCGTTGGAGTCGGATGCACCGAACACGACAGGGCCCAAACTATCACTCATACCGTATTTGGTGACCATCTTGCGAGCCGTTTCAGTGGAACGTTCCAGATCATTGGAGGCGCCGGTGGAGATATCCTTAATGATCAATTCCTCCGCAACACGGCCGCCGAGTAACACCTGGATATCCTCCAGCATACGGTTTTTGGTAAGATGCTTGTGATCGTTTTCCGGCAAATTCATCGTAAAGCCGGCAGCCATACCACGCGGGATGATAGAAATTTGATGCACCGGATCCTGCGTTGGGCAGAAATACGATACGATTGCGTGACCTGCCTCGTGATACGCGGTGATGCGTTTATCACGTTCCGTGATCACGTGGCTGCGTTTCTCGGTACCCATAATCACCTTGAGAGCGGCTTCCTCGATCTCTTCCATCGTCAACGAGTGACGGCCGCGGCGCGCCGCGAGCAAGGCGGATTCGTTCAACAGGTTTTCCAAATCAGCGCCGGTGAAACCAACCGTCGCTTTGGCAATCACCGCAAGATCCACGTCAGGACCTAACGGTTTGCCCTTTGCATGAACCTGCAGAATTGCCTCACGCCCCTTGATGTCGGGATAGTTGACAACGATCTGACGATCAAAACGACCGGGACGCATCAATGCAGGATCCAGAATATCAGGGCGGTTGGTCGCCGCCATCATGATAACACCTTCGTTGGCACCGAAGCCGTCCATTTCAACGAGCAACTGGTTCAGCGTCTGTTCACGTTCATCGTGACCGCCGCCGAGACCCGCACCGCGCTGACGGCCAACAGCATCGATCTCATCAATAAAGATGATACAAGGCGAGT
>CAYVDQ010000056.1:0-7968 GCA_964450615.1 uncultured Eubacteriales bacterium
CAAGCAGGTGAAGGCGTCGGGCGCGACATTGCTGCGCGGCGGGGCGTTCAAGCCGCGTACTTCGCCGTACGATTTCCAGGGGCTTGCGGCAGACGGTCTCAAATTGCTTAAAGAAGCCAAATGCGAAACCGGTATGCCGATCGTGACCGAGATTATGAATGCCAATCATCTGCCGCTGTTTGAGGACGTCGACCTTATCCAGGTCGGTGCGCGCAACATGCAGAATTTCGATCTGCTCAAGGAGCTCGGCCGTATCCGTAAACCGATCTTGCTCAAGCGCGGTCTTGCCAATACCATGAAGGAATGGCTGATGAGTGCGGAGTACATCATGGCGGGCGGCAATGAACAGATTATTTTGTGCGAGCGCGGTATTCGCACCTATGAGACCTATACCCGCAACACGTTGGATCTGTCGGCGGTGCCGATGCTGCATGAGCTTACGCACCTGCCGGTGATGGTGGATCCCAGCCATGCGAGCGGCATTAACTGGATGGTAAAACCCATGGCGATGGCGGCTGCCGCCGCCGGTGCGGACGGGTTGATGATAGAGGTACACAACGATCCGAAGAGCGCGTTGTGCGACGGTGCACAATCGCTGACTCCGGAACAATTCGACGACGTGGCAAAACGCGTCCGTCATATTCGTGAGGCGATTAAGGAATGACAGTAGGTATCGTTGGACTCGGGTTGATCGGCGGTTCGTTGGCAAAGGCGTTCAAGAAACACACCGCTCACCGCGTGCTCGGTTACGATCTGGATAAGGCGGTCACGCAATACGCGCAGTTGACCGGTACGATCGATGGCGTTGTGGATGCCGAATTGATCACACAGTGCGAGTTGATTTTGCTCGCGGTGTATCCGCGTGCGACAGTCACGTATCTGAGTGAGATGGCGAGCGCGATCGCGCCCGGAACCGTGGTGATCGATTGCGGCGGCATCAAACGCAGCATTTGCGAACAATGCCGCCCGCTTGCGAAAAAGCACGGATGGATCTTTATCGGCGGACACCCGATGGCGGGTTTGCATCATTCGGGCATTAAGTATGCGAATGCCGATTTGTATGCCGGCGCGTCGATGATTCTGACTCCGGAAAGCACTGATGACATTGTGCTTCTGGAAAAAGTGACAGGGTGGATCAAATCTATCGGGTTTGCTTCGGTTACGGTCACCACCCCCGAAAAACACGATGAGATCATCGCGTTCACCTCGCAGCTGGCGCACGTGGTGTCCAATGCGTACGTGAAAAGTCCGCGTGCGAAGGTGCATCGCGGGTTTTCAGCCGGCAGTTATCGGGATCTCACCCGTGTGGCGCGGCTCAACGAAACCATGTGGACCGAGCTGTTTTTAGAAAACCGTGAAAATTTAGTGGCTGAGATTGACCATATCGTGCAGTCACTGAAGGAATATCAAGCGGCACTCGAACAGGGTGACGCTGAAACGCTGAGGGCGTTGCTCAAAGACGGCAGCGACCGAAAAGAGAGGATCGATCATGGAGATAGTTAAAGTCGGTGCGTCCCGCACGTACGAGATCCATATTGAAGAAGGTCTCCTCAACCGTGTTGCCGAGGAGTGCAAAGCGGTGCTGAAAAGCGAAAAACTATTGCTCTTAACTGACAGCAATGTCGCCTCCTTGTATGCCGAGTCGGTTCACAACTTGTTGGCAGCCGCGGGCTATGCGGTATACGACTACGTCATTCCTGCGGGCGAGGACTCCAAAAGCACGGAGCAGTATTTGCGCGTGGTTTCCACGCTTGCCAAAGAGGTTTTTTCGCGCAGCGATGCCATTGTGGCACTTGGCGGCGGTGTGGTCGGCGATCTGGCGGGGTTTTGCGCGTCGTCGTATTTGCGCGGCATTCCGTTTGTGCAGATCCCCACGACGCTACTTGCGTGTGTGGATTCGTCGGTCGGCGGCAAAACGGCGGTCAACTTGCCGGAGGGTAAAAATTTGCTCGGCGCGTTTTATCAACCATGCCTGGTGCTGATCGATCCGTTGACGTTGAAAACGCTCACACCCGCCGTGTATGCGGACGGCATGGCGGAGGTTATCAAATACGGCATGATCCGCGACACGGAACTGTTTGACGCGTTGGAAAAGCACGTGTGGACGGATACGCAGATCATTACCCGCTGTGTCACCATTAAAAGCCGGGTGGTGGCGGAGGATGAGTTTGACAACGGTTGCCGCCTGCTGCTCAATTATGGGCACACCGTCGGTCATGCGATCGAGCAGTGCAGTCATTTTGAAATTTCACACGGTAGCGCCGTTGCCGTCGGTATGGCGGTCATGGCGCGCGCCGAAGCAGGCGGTGCGGCGCTTGCCGAGCGATTGAACGCGGTGCTGAAAAGTTACGAGCTGCCCACCACCTGCGCGTTTTCCGCAGACGAGCTGTACCGCGCAGCGATGGCGGATAAAAAACGTCGCAACCAAACGTTACATATCATTACGGTCCCTACGCTCGGAAACGGTACGATCGTTACCATTCCGGTGGAGGAACTGAACACCTACCTGCGGAAGGGGTTGTCCGTATGACGGTGACGGTATCCGGACAGTCCCTGTCGGGGAATACGGCAATCATTGCTTCCAAATCGGCGGTACATCGTTTGCTCATTTGTGCGGCGCTGTGCGATACACCGACAGTGATCGAGGGCGTTACCTATTCTGAGGATATTGAGGCGACCGTTCGCTGTCTGCGGGCAGGGCTTGCCGACATCGTGTGCGAGGATGACCGCGTGACGGTCACCCCGCGAACGGACCGAGATCCGAACGCGTTGCTTGACTGCGGTGAGAGCGGGTCGACACTGCGGTTTTTGTTGCCGATCATGGCAGCGTGCGGCGGCGCGCGTTTTACCGGCAGAGGACGGTTATCACAGCGACCGCTCACCCCGATCTATCCGGTGCTGGAAGAGCACGGTTGCCGTTTGTCGGCAGAGGGTAAATTCCCGCTGTCGGTTACCGGTCAGCTGCAGGGTGACGTGTTTGAAATCAACGGAAGTTTAAGTTCGCAGTTTGTCAGCGGGCTGTTGATGGCGGCACCGCTGTTGGGGCACACCTGCCATATCCGCGTGACAGGGGAGATGGCATCGTATCCGTATATCGCGCTGACGATTGAAGCGTTGTCGAGGTTCGGTGTGACCGTCACAGAGGCGGATGCCACCTTTACGGTTTCCGGCAGTTACACCTCTGCCGGTGCGATTCCCGCGGAGGGCGACTGGTCCAATGCAGCGTTCTGGCTTACGGGCGCGGCGCTCTCCGGCAGTAAAGACTTTACAGTATCCGGATTATCCGCGGACTCTCGGCAAGGCGATCGCGCGATCGTCACACTGCTCCGGCAAGCTGGCTTTTCCGTTTCCCATGCAGACAGTGCCTGGCGCGTGTCGGGAAGAGACAATCGACAACCACTGCGGGTGGATGCGGAGGCGATTCCCGATCTGGTACCCATTGTGGCGGTGCTCGCCGGTGCGTTGCCGGGACAAACGGTGATTTACAATGCTGAGCGGCTGATCCACAAGGAGAGTAATCGCTTGCAAAGTGTTCATGATATGCTCACAGCGCTTGGCGGCAAGGCTACCGTTACCGCAGACGGGTTGCTCATAAACGGCGGTCCGCTTAAAGGCGGAACGGTACAAGGGTATAACGATCATCGCATTGTGATGTCGGCGGCGATCGCAGCGCTGATTTGTAAAGAACCGGTTACGATCGTCGGTGCCGAGGCGGTGAACAAATCCTATCCGATGTTTTTTGAAGAATTAGAAAAGAGAGGGATGAGTGTATGTCGTCTGTCTGGGGACGAAACCTAACAGTCACGGTGTTCGGTCAATCTCACGCCGAGGCGATCGGTGTGGCGGTGGACGGTTTGCCGGCGGGACTGCGCATTGATACCGAGGAACTGCAGGCGTTTTTACAGCGCCGCGCGGCGGGCGGCGCGTTTGCGACCGCGCGAAAAGAACCGGACGTGCCGGAATTCGTCAGCGGTTTGGTGGACGGTGTTACCTGCGGGGCACCGGTCACAGCACTTATTCGTAATACCAACGTTCGCTCGGGTGATTACAGCGATCTGCGCGATCATCCGCGTCCGTCCCATGCCGATTATCCGGCATCCGTGCGGTTTGACGGTGCTAACGATATTCGCGGCGGCGGTCAGTTTTCGGGCCGGTTGACGGCGACATTGTGCGTGGCAGGCGGCTTGTGCAAGCAGTTTCTCGCCACAAAGGGGATTGCGATCGGCGGGCATATCGCGTCGATCGGCGGCATCTGTGATGAGTGGTTTGATGCGGTGACGGTCACCGCCGACGAGTTCCTCACCGACCCGTTCCCGGTGAAAAATGCGGCGGCAAAGGCAGCGATGCAAGAGCGAATCACCGCCGCCCGCAGTGAGGGCGATTCGGTCGGCGGGACCATCGAGTGTGCCGCGGTTGGATTGCCCGCCGGCATCGGTGATCCGTTATTTGATGGGTTGGAAAATCGTATTTCCTCGCTTGTGTTCGGCATTCCCGCGGTTAAGGGCATTGAGTTCGGCAATGGGTTTTCTGCCGCTGAATTGACAGGTTCACAGAACAACGACGCGTATTACTTTGACGGGGATACTGTCAAAACGCGCACCAATCGCCACGGAGGGATCCTCGGCGGCATTTCCACCGGTATGCCGCTTATGTTCCGTGTGGCGATCAAGCCGACACCGTCGATCGCAAAGGAACAGGAAACGGTGGAGCTGAGCAGTCAAAGCGGATACACGCTGGCGATAAAAGGCCGGCACGATCCGTGTATCGTACCGCGTGCGGTGCCGTGTGTCGAGGCGGCATTGGCAATCGCATTAGCGGATTATCTTGTGTAAGGAGTAAAAGACATGGATATTGAAGAGTTACGCCGGGAAATTGACGGCATTGACAAGGAACTTGTTGAATTGTTCGTCAAGCGGATGGGTGTCGCGGCAGAGGTTGCTGCTTTCAAAAAAGAGACCGGTAAGCCGGTGCTGGATCCGCAGCGTGAACGGATGCTGCTGGAAAAGGTGTCCGAGCTGGCGGGACCGGATATGGAATCGCAGACACGAATTCTGTATCATTTGATCTTGAGTCTCAGCCGCTCGCACCAGAGCCACTTGCTGGGGTTGGACAGCACGTTGACCGACAAGATCAAGGACGCGATCTCCACTACCGAGCAGGTGTTCCCGGAGCGCGCGATCGTCGCGTGTCAAGGCGTGGAGGGCGCGTATTCACAGCTTGCTTGTGAAAAACTGTTCGGCGCACCGAGCATTATGTATATGAACACCTTTGAGGGCGTGTTCCAGGCGGTGGACAAGGGCCTTTGCCGGTACGGCATCCTGCCGCTCGAAAACAGCACCGCCGGTTCGGTGAACCAGATATACGATCTGATGTTGCGCTACAACTTCCATATCGTGCGCAGCACCCGCGTGCATATCCCGCACGTGATGCTTGCGAAAAAGGGCTCGAAGCTCGACGATATCCGCGAGATCTATTCCCACGAGCAGGCGATCCAACAGTGCAGTGCATTTCTGCAGAAACTCAAAAATGTGAAGGTGCACGTGTGCGAAAATACCGCGATGGCGGCAAAAGCGGTGGCGGAAAGCGACCGCACCGACGTGGCGGCGATTTCCTCCGATTCGTGTGCCGCGCTGTACGGCTTGGACGTGTTGGAAACTGCCGTCTCAAACGTGGAGAACAATTACACTCGCTTTATCTGCATTTCCAAAAACCTGGAGGTGTATCCGGGTGCTCACCGCACCAGCCTGATGCTGACCCTGCCGCACAAGCCGGGTTCGCTCTATACGGTTATTGCGAAATTTTATTCGCTGGGTGTCAACCTCATCAAATTGGAAAGCCGTCCAATCCCCGGCAAGGATTTCGAGTTTATGTTCTATTTCGATATTGACGTGTCGGTGTACTCCAAGGTGTTCGCCGACCTGTTGTGCCAGCTGCAGGCGGAGACTGAAAAATTCCGCTATCTCGGCAGCTATACCGAGATCGTATGATGCAGCGGTACGGCTTACTGGGAAAAACGCTGTCACACAGCTTGTCGCGGCAGATCCACGCGTTTTTCGGAGACTATGCGTATGATCTGCTTGAAAAGCCCGAGGAAGCGTTGGCGGAGTTTTTTGCCGATCCGCCGGTGGCGGCGATGAACGTTACCATTCCCTACAAGAAAACGGTCATCCCGTTTTGTACCGAGCTGGACGAGGTGGCAAAACGCATCGGCAGTGTCAACACCATTCGGTTTGACGGCGAGGCGGTGCGTGGGTACAACACCGATTATTACGGGTTTTCGTATATGCTGGAGCGGGCAAATATTTCGGTCGCGGGCAAAAAAGTGTTGGTGCTCGGTGGCGGCGGTGCATCGGCGACGGTGTGCTGTGCGCTCAAGGATCAACACGCGAAAAGCGTGGTGGTGATCTCGCGTTCGGGCGAGAATCATTACGGCAATCTTGAGAGGCATCGCGATGCGAAAGTCATTATCAATACTACGCCGGTGGGAATGTATCCCGAAACGGCGGCGGCACCCGTTTCGCTCGAGCAATTCCCGAACTGTGAGGCAGTGGCGGATATTGTTTATAACCCCTTGCGCACACGACTCTTGTTGGATGCTGAGAGGCGGGGGCTTACAACCGCAAGCGGACTGGCGATGCTGGTGGCACAAGCCCACCGCGCCGCCGAAATCTTTTTCGATAAAACGCTCGATAAAGCTTTGATCGAAAACGGTTTGCGCGGTTTGGAACACGAATTTCGTAACATCGTACTGGTGGGGATGCCGGGGTGCGGCAAGAGCACGCTGGCGCGCCTGCTTGCCAAAGCGCTTGGCAAAGAAGCGGTGGATACCGATGCTGCGGTGGAGCAAAAGGCGGGAAAGGCCATTCCCGCTATTTTCGCCGAGCAGGGCGAAGCTGTGTTCCGCCGCTTGGAAGCAGAGGCGGTGCAGGAACTCGGCAAGGGAGCCGGCAAGGTGATCGCGACCGGCGGCGGTGCGATCCTGACAGAGGGAAACCGTGATGCTTTGCGGCAAAACGCGGTGGTGGTATTCTTGCAACGCGAGCTTGATACGCTTGCCACAAACGGACGTCCCTTGTCCAAAAGCCGCGAAGCAATCGAGGAATTATACAATAGGCGGCTGCCGTTGTACCGCGAGGTTGCGGACGCTACGGTGACCGTCACAGGCACGCCGGAGGAGACCTGCCGGCGCATACGGGAGGCGATCGGACAATGAAGCTGTATATCGTAAACGGACCGAACTTAAATATGCTTGGTATCCGCGAGCCGGATATTTACGGCAGGCACACCTATGAGGATCTCGTCAATGAGCTGACGGCATACTGTGCCGAGAAAGGCGTTGAGCCAATCTTCGTACAGTCCAATCACGAGGGCGAGCTGGTAACGGCGATTCAAAATGCGTATTTTGAAGAGGCGGACGGCATCGTTATCAATCCCGCGGCTTATACGCACACCAGTGTGGCGCTGCTGGATGCGCTCAAGGCGATTGCTCTGCCGGCGGTGGAGGTGCATCTCTCGGATGTCAGCGCCCGTGAGGAGTTTCGTCAGATCTCGTATGTGCGCGAGGCGTGTATTGCGACCGTCAGCGGCAAAGGCTTTAACAGCTACAAAGAAGCCATCGACATTTTGCTGCAAAAATAAACGCTGTTCAAGCAGCCGAAGGGCGTTGCCTTTCGGCTGCTTTTTGCGCCCCTATATATACCTTATTATATATAATAGGCAAATCACAGATATAGGGGTGGCAGGGAGCAAAACAACTATATCTTGTGCAGTTGTCAAAAAAACCAAAAAAGCCCGATTTTAAGCCGTTTTTTGTTGCAAATTTTTTTCGATTTTTTAAAAAAAACACTTGCTTTTTTGATAGAGTTGCGTTAAAATGTTTAGGCATGACTGTGGGAAGTAGGCGAATTGCGCCTTTTTTCAGGTGTCATGCAGACTGCACGATATGCGATGATGCGGGAGGTTGCGGCT
>CAYVDQ010000057.1:0-7836 GCA_964450615.1 uncultured Eubacteriales bacterium
AGTCAGCAAGCGCCGCCGGTTCCTTTGAAACCGACATTACCTTTACCTATTGCACCGAGTTTATTGTCGCGCGCGACAAAGCGTGTACCAAGGATCCGCTGAAACTTCGTGCGTATCTGGAAACCATCGGCGACTGTGTTGTCGTGGTTGATGACGACGAGATCATCAAGGTCCACGTTCATACCAACGATCCCGGTAAAGCGCTCAGCAAGGGTGTGGAATACGGCGCGTTTGAAACCGTTAAGGTGGAAAACATGCGTATTCAGCACGAAAATGCTGCTTGGATTCCGGAGGATGAAGATGTTCCTGCCGCTCCGGCGCGTGTCGAGCCGGAAGAGGAGTTCGGTTTTGTTGCCGTCGCAGCCGGTGACGGTTTGCAAGCTTTGTTCACCGACCTCGGTTGCGGTCAGGTCGTTTCGGGCGGTCAGACTATGAATCCGTCCACCGACGATATTCTCAATGCGATCGAGGCAACTCCCGCTAAGGTCGTCTATGTTCTGCCAAACAACAAAAACATTATCCTGGCGGCTGAGCAGGCGATCCCGCTGGCAGATCGCACCGTTCACGTCCTCCCCACCCGTACAATTCCGCAGGGCGTTTCTGCTATGTTGAATTTCGATCCGTCGGCCGAGGTGCAAGACAACCTGAACACCATGATGAAGGCCGCTGACAACGTGTCGTCCGGTTCCATCACTTTCGCCGCGCGTGACAGTGATTACGAAAATCGCGCCATCAAGGAAGGCGACATTTTAGCGTTAGACAACGGAAAGCTTTCCTTTACCGACAGCACGGTCGATCACGCTGTCGTAAAACTGACTAAGAGTATGGCTGCCGCGCGCCGCACTGCCGGCAAGGATGTGGCATTCATCACACTGATGTACGGCGAGGGCGTTACCGAAGAGGAGGCTAATGCCGCGAAAGATGCCATTTCGGCTAAGCTCGGCAATGATGTGGAAATCACCGTAATTGCCGGCGGTCAACCCGTTTACTACTATTTCATCTCGATTGAATAATGAAACCGCACAGCCGATGGCTTCCCAAAGGATGCCATCGGCTATTTCTCAAAAAGGAGGGATTTTCATTGCTGACAATCGAAACACCGATCCAGTATCTCAAAGGCGTTGGAGAAAAGCGCGCCGAACAGCTGAGCAAGTTGAGCATTCGCACTGTCGGCGATCTTCTCTCCCATTTCCCGCGCCAGTATGAGGACTGGTCAACCGTCACACCGATTGCTTCGGCACCGCGTGACCTTCCGTGTTGTATTCGCGCCACCGCAATGTCGGCTCCGCTGGAACGTCGCGTCCGAAAAGGGCTTTCCCTTTACACTTTTTCTGCGGTAGACGCATCCGGTGTGGTGCGTGTAACCTTGTTTAACAATAAATACGCCGCGGCAAAAATTGAAGCCGGACGACAATACCTGTTTTTTGGGTCTGTTTCCGGCTCGCTCAATGCGCCCGAACTATCATCCCCGCTGATCGAACCGGCGGAAACCGGCACGCGTATCCGTCCCATCTATCCCTTAACAGCGGGCATCACCTCGCGGTATTTGGAGAAACTGGTCGGTACGACACTTTTGATGTTGGACAAAGCTTTGGATAGCGATCCGTTGCCTCACGCATTGCGGCAACAGTATCGTTTGTGTACGTATCGGTACGCGTTGGAAAACATCCATTTTCCCGCTGATCACGATGCCTTGGCGATTGCGCGTCGCCGTCTCATTTTTGAAGAGCTGTTTGTTTTGCAGTTGGGGTTGCTGGGACTGAAAAACCCCGCCAAAACGAAAACGACAATCTGTATCGAGCGCGATTACACTGCCGATTTCGCCGCCTTTCTCCCCTTTACGATGACCGGCGCACAACAGCGTGCCGTTGCGGATGCCATACGCGATATGCGCCAGCCCACACCGATGAATCGCTTGTTACACGGCGATGTCGGAAGTGGCAAAACAGCCGTTGCCGCCTGCCTTGCCTACACCGTTGTACGCAATGGCTATCAATGTGTAATGATGGCACCCACCGAGATCCTTGCACAACAACATTATCAATCGCTTTGTCGCATCTTCCAAAAAGATCCGAGTATTCGCGTCGCTTTGCTGACCGGTTCAATGACCAAGAAACAAAAAGAGTCCATCCGCAATGACATTGAAAGCGGGACTTGTCATTTGTTGGTGGGCACTCACGCGCTGTTATCGGACTCAGTTCAATTTTCGCGTTTGGGACTTGTGATTACGGATGAACAGCATCGTTTCGGTGTGCGTCAGCGTTCCGCGCTGACCGCCAAGGGCGAGCACCCTCATCTTCTTGTTATGTCTGCTACTCCCATCCCCCGCACCTTAGCGCTCATCGTATACGGTGATCTGGATATTTCCGTATTGAACGAGTTGCCTGCCGGCCGCACTCCCATCGCCACGTATGCGATCGACACCGATAAACGTGCCCGCGCATACGGCTATGTCCGCAAATTTGTGGATGAAGGTCGGCAAGCGTACGTGGTTTGCCCGTTGGTGGAGGAAGGCGAAACCGATCTGGTAGCCGCTGAAGCGTATGCAAAAGCACTGGCAGACGGCCCGTTCAAAGGGTATTCGCTCGGTTTACTGCACGGCAAAATGAAGCCGCGTGAAAAGGAACAGATCATGACAGACTTTGCCGAAAATCGCATTTCCCTGTTGGTTTCCACCACCGTTGTCGAGGTTGGTATGGACGTTCCAAATGCCGTGCTGATGGTAATTGAAAATGCCGAGCGTTTCGGCTTGGCACAGTTGCATCAGCTTCGCGGCCGTGTCGGGCGCGGCAAGCACGCTTCCACCTGTATTCTCATTTCGGATGCGCAAAATGAAGAAGCCGTCCGCCGTCTCAAAGTCATGTGTGAAACGACCGATGGCTTCCGTATTGCCGACGAAGACTTAAAGCTGCGCGGTCCCGGCGACTTTTTCGGTGACCGTCAGCACGGGTTGCCGGAAATGAAGATTGCGGATTTTCTTTCTGATATGACCTTGTTGCGAGAGGCACAGAATGCGGCACGTGCTGTTCACGCCGCGGATCCTGCTCTTGATCTTCCCGAGCACAAAGCACTAAAATCCGCCGTACAAACGCTGTTTGAACGCACCGGCGGTCAAGGGTTAAATTAAAGAACCGTGTAAGCATCACGCTTACACGGTTCTTTTTACAGTTCATCCAACGTCAACTCATAAGTGGGTAAGAACTCTTCTAAAAAGCAATCCACAGCGGGAATCTTCAACTCACGCAATGCATCTTCAGTGGATTGCCGCGCCTTGACAAATTCACGGTTCCCCTGCTTGATCTCCTCGATACACTTGATGAGTGCCGCCAACTTATCGGCAGCCTTGACAATACGCAATTCCTCGTCCATCGCCTGCCTATCAGGCAACAGCCAGAAACGATATTCGGGTTCCAGATCGTCCGGCAACAACGACAACAGCTTGTTGGTTGACATCGTTTCCACCTGGCGGTATGCCTCGCGAATGGCGGGGTTATCGTATTTAACCGGTGTCGGAAGATCTCCGGTTAAGATTTCGGGCGCGTCGTGATACACACTGAGCATCACACACGCTTCTGCATCAACTTTGCCACCGAAACGACGGTTCTGTAAAAGCGCCAACGCGTGCGCCAACACGGCAACGTCATGTGAATGTTCACAGATATTTTCGGTGCGGGTATTCCTCATCAGCGCCCAACGGTTAATATATTTCATGCGGGACAGCATGGCAAAAAACGAATGTTTCACAGTATCAACTCCTACCCGTATTATATCGTCTTTTCCTCGGTATTGCAAGATGCGAATAAAAGCCATTTTTCTTCCGATACTAATTCAAAAGAAGAAAGGATGAAGACTATGAACCGCGATACCGTTTGTTTACTCAAGGAATGTAATTCCGGCTGTAAATGTGCCACCAACAGCATGGAACAGGTCATGCCGTTTTTAAAGGATAAGGCTGACCTACGTGAGCTGATCCATCACTACAACGATCGGCATATCAAGATCGGTGACGAGTGTCACGCTCTGCTCAACAAGCTCGACTTTGATGAAAAAGATCCGCCGTCCATTGTTAAAGCAATGTCCTGGTTTTCCACCGAGATCAAACTGTTGATGGATGATACGAGATCCCGCATTGCCGGACTGATGGTAGACGGCTGCAGTATGGGCATCAAATCTCTCAGCGGCTATCTAAACCAATACAAGGAAGCCTCCGAAGACAGCCGACAACTCACCCGTAAACTGATTGACCTTGAGCAGGAATTTATGCAAGATCTCTTAAAATTCGTATAAAGAAAGCGCCCGCGACCGCGGGCGCTTCGCATTTACTTCAGCATAACAAATCCTAATTTTTTCATAGCCTTGCCAAGTGTGCGGCCGGCAATGTGTGAGGCACGCTCCGCACCGGTCCTCATAAGAACTTCGAGCTGTGCTTTGTCCTTCATCAGCTCAGCAAACCGTTCTTGAATGGGTTTGAGTTCCAACGCAACCGCCTCACCGACGGCGGTTTTAAAGTCACCGTATCCTTTACCGGTAAATTCATCTTCAATGGTTTCCAAGCTTTTACCGGTCACGGCGGAATAGATCTCCATCAGATTATTAACGCCGTCCTTACCGGGAGCATACCGCACCTTGGCCTCGCTGTCGGTCACCGCGCGACGGAACTTGCGCATGATGGTATCCTCATCGTCCTTGAGAGAGATAAATGAATTCTGATTCTCATCCGACTTGGACATTTTCTTGGTCGGCTCCTGCAAAGAACAAACACGCGCCGCCGTTTTCATGATATATGGCTCAGGAACGGTAAAGGTATTGGCATACAGATTGTTAAAGCGGGTTGCGATATCTCGTGTCAGCTCACAGTGCTGCTTTTGATCCGCTCCCACCGGCACCACATCCGGCTGATACAAGAGGATATCCGCCGCCATCAGCACCGGATAGGTGAACAAACCGGCATTGATGTTATCCGCGTGTTTGGCGGATTTATCTTTAAACTGCGTCATGCGTGACAGCTCACCAAACTGAGTATGGCACGCAAGCAGCCAACTGAGCTGCGTATGCTCCGGCACTTGCGATTGCACAAACAAAAGCGATTTTTCCGGATCCAGACCGATCGCTAACAGCAAGGCAAACATCTCATTAGTCTGCTGACGCAGTTTAGCCGGCTCCTGCCGCACCGTGATCGCGTGCAGGTCGGCAACGGCATAAGCACAGTCAAATTCTTCCTGCAAAAGCACCCAGTTACGAAGCGCACCGAGATAGTTGCCCAGTGTCGGTGTGCCGGTAGATTGTATACAGCTTAACGCGCGTTTTTTACGCGGCATTTCCATTACGGTTTGGTTTTCCATAACATTCCGTACCCTTCGAAAAAAATCTTTTATATATAGTACCATACTTGCATTGACTTTTGCAACCAAAAATTGTAAAATAGATACATCTGTTTATATCATTCAGGAGGACTCGTATGACCGCTTTAGAGCAACTCGCGGAATTATTATTCCCGAATGTGACAAAAACACCTGAGGACTATGAGGCATTGTATCCCCCGCGCCTCCTTAAAGAAGGGGCACGCGTGGTGCGTATTGCCCCCTCTCCCACCGGCTATTTGCATTTGGGTGTGCTGTTCACCGCTACCATCAACTATCTGACCGCCCGTTCCACCGACGGCATCTTTTACTTCCGCTTGGAGGATACCGATAAAAAGCGTGAGGTTGACGGCGGCGCTGAAGATATTTTAGCGGGCTTATGCCAGTACGGCCTGCAAATTGATGAAGGCTATCTAAGAGAAGATGCCTCCGTCGGTGACTACGGCCCGTACCGTCAAAGTGATCGTGCAGATATCTATCACGCTTTTGTCAAAGCGCTCGTATTGCAAGATCTGGCCTATCCCTGCTTCTGCACACCGGACGAGCTTTCGGCTGTACGCGAAAAGCAGGATAGCCAAAAATTACGCACCGGTTATTACGGCGAGTTCGCCACGTGCCGCTCCCTCACACCGGAGCAGGCAATGGAAAAAATCCGCGCCGGACTTCCCTACGTGATGCGGTTACGCTCTCCCGGTGATGAATCCCGCCGAATCAAGTTTGACGATATGATCAAAGGGACGATTGAGATTCCCGAAAACGATCAGGATATTGTCCTGCTCAAGACCGACGGCATTCCGACCTATCATTTCGCCCACGCGATCGACGATCATTTGATGCGCACCACACACGTCATCCGCGGCGATGAGTGGATCGCCTCGGTTCCCACGCATATTCAGCTGTTCCGTGTGCTTGGCTTTAAACCGCCCAAATACGCACACGTCAGCCCGATTATGAAGGAAGAGGACGGAAGCAAACGCAAACTGTCCAAGCGCAAGGATCCGGAAGCCGCCGTGCATTTCTATACCGAACAGGGGTATCCGCCCGAAAGCGTGATGGAGTATCTGCACACCATCGCAAACAGCGATTATGAGGACTGGCGCCGTTGTAACCCGGATAAGCCTCGCAGTGCCTTTCCTTTCAATCTCAAGAAAATGAGTGTTTCCGGCGCGTTGTTTGATTTGAACAAACTCAACGACGTCAGCAAAAATGTCATTGCGGGCATGACCGCACAGCAAGTCACCGATGCGGTGATTGCCTGGGCCCAAGATTATGCGCCCGACTGGCACGCGCTGCTAAGCAAGGATCTCGCCTTTACAACCGGCATTTTCAGCATTGACCGCGGTGGTGCAAAACCGCGCAAGGATCTTGCCAAATGGAGCGACGTCCCCGCGTATGCTGAGTATTTCTTCCAAAAGCCCGCCGAGTATCCCTGGCCGGAGAATCTTTCTGTCGAGGATATTCGTGCCATTCTAAAGGCTTATCTGCCGGTGTATGATCCGACCGAAGACAAGCAAGCGTGGTTTGATACCATTAAAGCGCTTTGTCCCTCCATTGGGTTCTGTCCGGAGGTCAAGGAATACAAGAAACAACCGGATGCGTACAAAGGTCACGCGGGCGATGCCAGCACCGTTATTCGTGTGGCTGTCACCGGCCGCCGCAACACACCGGATTTATGCGGCATCATGAGCTTGCTCGGAAAAGACGCCGTTGCCGAACGGCTGAACGCAGCGTTAAATACGCTGTAAACGCAGGAGGGTATTATGTCAGAAGAACGTATCAGTAATTTTATTCACGATATTATCGACGAGGAGTTAAAACCGAACGGTCGTTGCTACGGCATGCAGGTACACACTCGTTTTCCGCCCGAGCCGAACGGCTATCTGCACATCGGTCACGCCAAAGCCATCTGCATTGATTTCGGCACGGCCGAAAAATACGGCGGCATTTGCAATCTGCGTATGGATGATACCAATCCCACCAAGGAAGATGTTGAATACGTGGATGCGATCCAAGAGGATATTCATTGGCTGGGTTACGACTGGGACGATCGGTTCTATTACGCGTCGGATTATTTTGATACGATGTATGAGATCGCCGTATCGCTCATCAAACGCGGACTCGCCTACGTGTGCGAATTGTCACCGGAGCAGATGCGTGAAAACCGCGGAGATCTCACCCATCCCGCCGTCAGCCCGTACCGTGACCGTCCCATGGAAGAAAGCCTGGATCTGTTCACGCGGATGCGTAACGGAGAATTCCCTGACGGTGCGATGACACTTCGTGCTAAGATCGATCTTGCCAGCGGCAACTTCAATATGCGTGATCCGGTCATTTACCGTATTAATCATTCGCATCATCACCGCCAGGGCGATAAGTGGTGCATCTATCCGATGTATGACTTTGCCCATCCGCTGGAGGATGCGATCGAGGGAATCACCCATTCCCTGTGCTCGCTTGAATTTGAGGATCACCGCCC
>CAYVDQ010000058.1:0-7831 GCA_964450615.1 uncultured Eubacteriales bacterium
CCAAATAGTGATCCCAGTGACCGGAGATCTTGTACAGGTCGCTCTTTGCCATCAGCGGCGTTTTGGTCAACAGATAGCCGCGCTTTTGTTCCTCGTCCTCGATCCAACGCTGCAACAACTGCACAACACGGGCGCCTTTGGGGAGGAGGATCGGCAAACCTTGCCCGATAACGTCGACTGTTGTGAACAGCTCCAACTCACGACCGAGCTTGTTGTGGTCGCGCTTTTTAGCTTCCTCTAAACGATTGATGTGTTCCTCGAGCTCTGCGGTTTTCGGGAATGAGATACCGTAAATACGTTGCAGCATTTTATTTTTGGAATCACCGCGCCAGTATGCGCCGGTCGCACTGAGCAGCTTGATGGCTTTCAGACGGCCGGTATCCGGCAGGTGAGGACCGGCGCAAAGATCGGTGAAATCGCCTTGACGGTAAAACGAGATGTCGCTGTCGGCGGGCAGTGCTTCAATAAGCTCTACCTTGTAAGGCTCGTCTTCCATTAGTTTCAGTGCCTCGGCACGGGGCAGGGTAAAGCGTTCAATCGGTAGAGCTTCCTTAATGATTTTCTTCATTTCCGCTTCAATAGCGGTCAGATCATCCGGAGAAAAGCCGCCGGTGTGATCAAAATCATAATAGAAGCCGGAATCAATAGAGGGACCGATTGCCAGCTTTACATCGGGATACAAGCGTTTTACCGCCTGTGCCATAACGTGAGAAGTGGTGTGCCAATAGGCTTTTTTGCCGTCGATATTGTCAAAGGTTACAATTTCCAGTGTGCAATCCGTAGTCAGAGGGGTGCGCAGATCGACGACCTCACCGTCAACGCGCGCCGCGCAAGCGACTCGGTATAATCCCATGGAAATGTCACGGCATAATGCGTCCACGGTCGTATTTTCTGCGACCTCGCGCACATCGCCGCCTTTTAAAGTGATTTTCAGCATACTGTATTCTCCTTTCAAAAACAAAAACCCCGCCCCTGCATACGAGGGGCGGGGCATAATGGCCTCGCGGTTCCACCCTGATTTACAGACCAAGTGATCTGTACTCATTGTTGCCGATAACGGGGCATGCCGTCGTTCTTTCGCAGAAGCTCCTGAACGCGCTCCGGGGTGGTAAGCTGTTGCCGATCCTCGCATCCTTTTCAGCTGCCGGATGCTCTCTGGAAGAAGACCACGGTGCAAGTGCCGTCCCCATCGTTGCTTTAACGAATTCATGGTAGCACTAAACAATGCTTTTGTCAAGAAAAAAGCCGAAAAACCTTGACGCAAATGCGCTTGATTGCTATACTTAAACATGATAGGGCTATTCCTGTCACATTATAATTGAATCACGGAGGCCGTCAGGTGTTCAGCTATACCATAAGCTGGCCGAACAAGGAAGAGGGGTGCGAATCCCCCGCGAACCCGTCGCTGTATTTGGGTGACTGTCGCTTCAATATGCCACTGAGTAATCGGGAAGGCGGAGCGGCGCGACCCATGAGTCAGAAGACTTGCCTGATGTTGCCGTGCAGGAAACCACGAGCGTTGGTGAGGGCACAAGTATAGCCGCTTTCTTTCGGCTTACCCTTCTTGTACACCCTCCTGCCGGTATCGCTGACGCGGTTCGGAAAGAAAGGGTGCATTTTTATGCAAAAAAAGAAATGGGTGGGACCGGTAATTGGGTTCGTGGCACTCGCATTGGTGGTGGCAGCGGCAGTTGTTATCTACGTAAAGATACGGCCGGAACCTCAAGAAGGCGCCAAGACGATTACGCTTCAAATGGTATATGACGATATCGATACTATTGTCACGATTCAAACCGATGCAGAATTTTTGCGCGGTGCTTTGGAAGAAAAGAACTTAATTGCCGGTGACGAGTCGGAATACGGTCTGTTTGTGAAAACGTTAAACGGGCGTACCACCGACGATGCCAAGCGGGAATGGTGGTGCTTTACCAAGAACGGTGAAGCGCTGATGACGGGTGTCGATACCACACCGATTGCGGACGGGGAAGTTTTTGAAGCGACGTTAAAGGTTGGCTATGACACGTTCTAAACTCACGTTATTGGAATTGGTGATCCTAAGTCTTTTGGGCGCATTATTGTTTGTCGTACAGGTAGCACTTGGTTTTCTCCCGAATATCGAATTGGTATCGGTATTGACTATCGTCTATGCCCGGGTATACGGATGGAAAGTGTTTTATCCGATCTATCTGTTCGTTGCCTTAGAGGCGGTCTGGTACGGAATCAACACCTGGGTTATCCAATATGCCTATGTATGGGCAATTCTGGCCCTTGTGGTTTTATCGCTGCGTCGGCACGATTCACGTGTGCTATGGGTTCTTGTGAATACCGCATACGGCTTTTTGTTTGGCGCCCTTTGCTCGATCACTTATCTATTCATAGGCGGTTTTTCGGCTATGGCGGCGTATTGGATATCCGGTATCCCGTTCGATTTATTGCATATGGGCGGCAATTTACTCACATCCATCATTCTTTGTGAGCCGCTGTATCAGTTGCTGTCCAGCTTAAAAAAATCTATACGTTGACAGAAAGCACGGTGGATCACCGTGCTTTTCTATTGACTTTACAGCAAATTTATTTTACAATGAATTTATCTTTATGTAACAAAAGGTGGCCTTATGATGAAAGTGCGTTTGTTGGCAATGATCGTTGCGATTTGCCTGCTTTTGTCCGGCTGTAACATCATCGGTTTGGATGTTGAAAACCAGTTGATTCCCCCTCAAAACGATAAAGAACAAAATGCCATGCAGACGGCGTTATACGATTATCTGCAGAGCTATAACTTTACACTCACTTATCCGACGTCCGGTGAGTATCAAGCACCGTTTATTGTGTTGAATCAGATCAAGCAAACGGAAGTCCTTTCTGCACAAACGGGAAGCGAGACGGTCACGCCGAATTCCGATACGTTAAGCGATTGGGGCATTGTCTTTTATCGCTGGAATATGAATAATGCAAAAACGAAGATACACTTGCTTCGGAAAAACGAAGACGGTGTATGGGAAACTGTTGCGGATGTTGAAGGGTACAGCGAAAACGTTGCGGAAGTAAATTTCGCCGATCTCAATGGTGACGGTTTTCCGGAACTTTTGGTTGGCTGGAACATGTATAATACTACGGATAAACGGGTAGCTGTTTATCGCATTGACCGCAAGCTGTCCACGGTTGCTTTTGAAAAAGCGTATACTGAACTGCGTTGCGCCGATATGACCGATGATGGGGCAGAGGATATCCTTTTGTTTAACATCAGCAGCGGTGAGCCGGAAGTGAAAGCGCAGTTGTATTCGTATGTCAAAAATCAAATGCAGTACCGTGGCGAAACCCTGTTAGACAGTGGCATCAAACAGGTGGATTCGTCTATTGTTGCAACACTTTCTCCGACGGTCAACGGTATCTTTGTCGATTGTCAAAAGGATGCCGACACCACCGTTACGGAGTTGATTTATTGGAATAACAGTTCCTTGGAGTCACCTTTAAGCGATAAACAGTCCAATTTGAACACCGTAACAGCTCGCGAAAACGGTCTTTCTTGTCAGGACGTTGACGGGGACGGAGCCGTCGAATGGCCGGTTTCCAAACGCTTGAGCGGCTATGAAACCGCTTCGTTAGAAACCGCGCTTTGGCAAACCGATTGGATGGCATACGATTTTCGTTCGGCGCAGGCAGAACGAAAGTTTGGCAGTCTTGTGAACTGGATGGATTCTTACATGTTGCGCTTGCGCGATGAGTGGAACGATGATACGGTTGAGATCACATACGATAAAAAAACGCATATTCTGTCGATTCGACAGACCAATGCCGATAAGGCTTTCCTGCGGTTGATGGCTACCCATTCCGATACTAAAATTGCTTTGCCGGAAGGATTTTCGTATTTTGATGGGTTGGATACCTGGCACTATGCCGTGTGGGTCGATACGGATATCGTAACGTTGGAAGAAGCCCAATATTTGTTTGTGGTGCTTTAAGGAGGTTCTTCGCTATGTCACGTGTGTTGGTTTGTGAAGACGAGCGCCCGATTCGCGAATTACTGGCCATCAACTTAAAACGGTATGGATATGAGGTCTTTGAAGCTGCCTCCGGCGAGGAAGCTTTGCAGGTCTATACCGAAACGCCCCATATCGAACTGGCGTTGTTGGATATCATGTTGCCGCAAATGGATGGGTTTTCGGTATGTGAGGCATTGCGTGAGCGGGATACTTCCATGGGAATTGTGATGCTTACCGCCCGTGCGCAGGAAAGCGAAAAGATCAAGGCACTTAAACTTGGCGCGGACGATTATGTAACGAAACCGTTCAGTCCCTCGGAACTCGCCGCGCGGTTAGAGGCTTTGGAACGTCGGATCGCCCGCTCGAAATCCAGCGTGCTGAGTTCGGGAGAATTTGTCTTGGATCTGCGTACCCGTACGCTGAAAAAAGCTGACAAGACAATTGAACTCACGCAAGTGGAATTTCAACTGATGCAATGCTTTTTGGAAAATCAAGGTCATCCTTTGTCACGTGTGGAAATTTTACACCGCGTGTGGGGCGAAGAGTATTTTGGCGAAGAAAAGATTGTAGATGTCAACATTCGCCGTTTGCGCATGAAAATTGAAAACAGCGCTTCAGATCCTCGCTATATTACCACTGTGTGGGGGACGGGATACTGTTGGAATGATGGATAAAGGAGGAACGATTATGCTGTTTAAAAAACTAACGCGGCGTTGGCTGATTAATGGCCTTGGTGCGGTTGTGGTATTACTGGTTGTCATTGAATTCGCAGCAGCGTTTTTGGTTCGTTCCTATTACTATCAGCAGGCGCAAAACAGTCTGTATACCCGTGCGGTATCGTTATCCGATATGCTGAGCCTATATGTCAATGATGCGGATTTTGATTTTGAAAAAAGTGCGAAGACGTATATGGAAGATTTTACCGAACGCAACAAGATGGAGTTCCAGGTGCTGGATTCTACGGGTAAAATTCTGGCAAGTTCCACCGGATTTTCGCCGCAATCGGATGTGCCGCTTGATTATCAGTCGGCCGTGAGCAATGCCAAGTTGGACTCAAAATCAGTATGGGGTGTATGGAACGGAAAAAATGCTGTGGGGCAGAACGTGCTTGCCTTAACGATGCTCGTGACAAAGTCGAACGATACGGTGTGCGGTGCCATTCGGTATGTGGTTGCACTGGATAATATTGATAAGCAGGTTACTTTGATTACGTCGGCTATGATTACGCTCGGTATTGCCCTTTTATTCTTTATCATGCTTGTTAGCTCGTATTTCGTGAATAGCATCCTTCGGCCGCTTAGCGAGATAGGTGAAGCCGCTAATAAAATTGCGCAAGGGGAATACTCGCACCGCATTGCGAAGCAGTATGACGATGAAATAGGAGACTTGTGTGACACCATCAACGATATGGCGGCACAGATTGAGTCTTCGGGAAAATTACAAAATGAATTCATTTCCTCCATCTCACACGAGCTGCGCACGCCGCTCACCGCTATCAAGGGTTGGAGCGAAACGCTTAAAAGTGGCGGATTGGAGGATCCCGGGCTGTTGAATCGCGGTCTTGATGTCATCGGCAGCGAAACCGAACGACTCTCCGGTATTGTCGAAGAACTGCTGGACTTTTCACGTATGCAAAAGGCAAAACCGTCGGATACCAATGAAAAGATCGACGTATACGCCGAGGTTCAAGAGGCGGTTTTTCTGTTGAACGACCGTGCGAAAAAGCAGGGGATCACGTTAACCTGCACCGAGCAAGAAGCCTTACCGGCAATTTGCGGGAACGGTGACCGTCTGCGGCAGGTCTTTGTGAATATCATTGACAATGCTATTAAGTATGCCAAACCGAACGGATCAATTCACGTGGATGCGGCGCCGGTTACGGGTGGTATTCAAATCGTTGTCAGCGATAACGGTATCGGTATTTCCGAGGCAGACTTGCCGTTTGTTACCGAGCGATTTTACCGTGCTGCCAACACACAGCCGGGATCCGGTATCGGCCTAGCGGTGGCAAAGGATATTGTGGACGCGCATGGCGGCACTTTGCTGATTGAAAGCGAACTTGACAAGGGGACGGTCGTTACCGTCACATTGCCGATTAAGGGGTGAAAACAGTATGCCGGATATGAAAAAGACGTCCATTGGCGGTCAAGCGCTGATTGAAGGCGTTATGATGCGCGGCCCGAAAAAGACGGCAATGGCGGTGCGCCATACGTCGGGAGAAATCGTGACCGAGGAATGGGAGCTTGATATCAATAATAAGCCGAAGTTCTGGAAACTGCCGGTTCTCCGTGGTATATACGGTTTGGTGGATTCCCTGCGGTTCGGCTACAAATGCCTGATGCGCTCGGCAGAACTGGCGGGTCTGGAAGAAGATACGCCGTCAGACGAACCGCAAACAGCCGGTCAAAAGGTTCTTATGACCGTTATGATGGTTGTCAGCACTGTTCTGGGCATTGGATTGGCACTTGGCTTATTTATGTATTTGCCGTCCTTTCTATACAAACTGATGGCAAGCGGGCTTGATCGACTGAACGGCGACGCGTTTTGGATGAACAATGCGGTTTTGCGCGGTGTGTTTGAGGGTTTGCTTCGTCTTGTGTTGTTTGTGGCGTATATTTCGGTGATTTCGCTGATGAAGGATATTCGCCGTGTGTTTATGTATCACGGTGCCGAGCATAAAACCATTTTCTGCTATGAACACGGTGAAGAATTGACGGTTGAAAACGTAAAAAAACAAAGCCGTTTCCATCCGCGTTGCGGTACCTCGTTTTTGATCTTGACATTGCTGATCGGTATTATCGTTTCAATTTGTATTCAGGTGCAAACCGTTTGGCTGCGCGTGCTGATTAAAATTGCATTGTTGCCGCTCACGGTTGGCGTTGGGTATGAACTTATTAAGCTTGCAGGCCGAAAGGACAACACCTTTACACGCATTATGTCCGCGCCCGGTCTTTGGATCCAGCGCATCACCACGCGTGAACCGGAAGACGATATGATTGAATGTGCCATCACCGCCTTCGTAGCGGTGGTGCCGGAAGACGAAAAATCGGATAATTGGTAACGGATATGACGGTTTTTGAACTGCAAAAACGAATAGAAGACATATTAGAGGCGGGCGGTTGCGAAACCCCCGCCTTTGACACCGTATGTCTTTTGGAGGACATCGGAAGGGTCGGTAGGGGACAAGTGCCGTTCTCAAGTTCGCTGTTGCTGTCATCGGAATGTGAAACAGCCGTACTGGATGCCGCCGCGCGGCGTGCTGCAGGTGAACCACTCCAGTATCTTTTAGGAACTTGGGATTTTCTTGACTTGACATTGGAGGTGGGGGAAGGTGTTCTCATCCCACGTCCGGAAACCGAATTGTTATGCCAGCTTGCTGCGGAATGTTTACAAGATTTACCGCATAAGAATGTGTATGACTTGTGCGCCGGCAGCGGATGCGTCGGTTTAGGAGTGGCTTCCCTTTGTCCGTCTGCTAAGGTAACGGCAGTTGAATTATCGGAAAAAGCGTTTACTTATCTTGAGAGAAACATTGCTCGCTATCCCGCTTGTCAAATAACAGCGGTGCAAGCGGATATACTGACCCAATACGATCGCTTTCAAACTCCCGTCAATGCCATTGTATCTAACCCGCCGTATATACCAACCCGCAATCTTGATTCCTTGCAACGCGAGGTGCAGTACGAACCGCGCATGGCATTGGACGGCGATGAGGACGGTTATCGCTTTTATCGCGTGATTGCTGAGCGGTGGTTACCAAAATTGTCGCCGGATGGCTTTGTTGCCGTTGAGGTGGGAATAGGGCAGGCGCAAACGGCTGCTGAACTGTTCCGTCAGCACGGTATGAC
>CAYVDQ010000059.1:0-7788 GCA_964450615.1 uncultured Eubacteriales bacterium
CAAGCCTCCCTCTGACGAGGGAGGTGGATCGCCGCAACGCGGCGAGACGGAGGGAGAACATTCATCATTCATCATTCATTATTCATTCCCCATCCCCCCGTCATGTTTTCCCTCTTTCGAAAATTAGACAATATATTGCAGATGATTGACAACATATTTCGTTGCAAAATCCAAAAACAGATGCTATACTTAATGTGCTATACGTGTCGGTATGTCCAATTTTATTTATTAGAGTAGGATAAGCCCCGCGTTTTTGAAATACACAAATTACAGGAGGAGAAAGGTTATGTCAAAACTATTTTCCAAACCCAAAGCATTGCTCAGCGTCCTGTTAGTGCTGTGCATGGTAGTCATGATGCTGCCTGCTGGTATTTTCACGTTGATTGCAAATGCAAGCAATTCCGATTCCATATCGGTATGGGACGGTAAAACCATCGAACCGTTCGAAAACTATTACCAACGTGACGAGGATGGCGAATACATCCTTGACGAGGATGGTAACAAGATCCCGCGTCTCGGCACAGATTTCTACGGCAACAAGGAGTCGCTGGAGATCGCGAACGCGAACCAGCTGGCGTTCTTCCTGCTTTCGCTCGAAGGAACAAAAGGTGATGCGGACAGTACGAATAGGCAGCGTCCAATAACATTTACATTCAACGAAAAATCGTACACCTACACCTTGCCGTACGGCGGTGTCGGTTGGTACGGCAACACAACGGTTGTGTTGACCGCGGATATCGATATGAATAATATCGAGATCAAAAACACCAACTCCATCGACGCATACTTCACCGGTTTGTTTGACGGACAAGGTCACACGGTGTATAACATCAACCGCGTCAGCACCGTCACGGGTGCCGGTTTCTTCCGTCGGGTCGGATACCGCGGTGTCAAAAACCTGACCGTTACCGGTACGGTATCGGGCACACAGCAAGTAGGCGGTATCGCCGGTGCCGGTGCATCAGCCCCCGTTTTTGAAAACTGTGCATTTATCGGAACGATCACCGCTTCCGAGGGTACTGTCGGCGGTATTGTCGGTAGACACAACGTCTATGATAACGCACCTACGATGCGTTTAAAGAACTGCTATACGGTAGGCTCCTTAACCGTACCCAGCACTTCTAACGATGCCGGCGGCTTGGTTGGTTACAGCGCGTATTCGGCTGTTAGCACCGCGAACAAGGTTCCCGGCGGCAATGTGGAGATCACCAACTGCTACAGCGCAATGAACATCACCTGTAATTCTACCAACAGCGGCGGTCTCGTCGCCCGTGCGGCACAAATAGGCACTATCGAATACACGGACGCGGACGGTAATCCCGCGTCCGCTGACATGGGTCTTTTCATCAACAACTGCCATTATTCCGGCACAATAAACAAAACCTCTCCGATCGCGAGTGCTGCCGAAACCGTGACGAACACCTTCTATAAAAAAGGCTCGCATACGGGTACAGCGTCGGGCGCGATTGGCGCTGTGGAATACGAGGCTTCGGAAATTGATGAGGTCGTCACTTCCTTGAACGCCGGCGTTGACGCACTGGAAGCGGCCGGCACAACCGGCTTGAACCGCTGGATGGCGGGTCCTGACTACCCGATCTTCGTACAAGAAGAACCGGCGTTGGAAACATTGACCGTCGACGGTGCGTTGGTTGATCTGCAGAAATGGCCCACTTACTTCAACCAAACAACCGAGGAAGATAGCGCCACCGTAGCGGCAACAGTTGCAGACGGTAAACTCGCAATTTCGGCTGTTGATGGTGAGGGCAACGCGATCGAGATCGGCAGCGACGGCGCAGTCGCTTTAAAAGAGGGTCAGACCACCGTCATCACGATCAAGGTCACCTACAAAGAACTCACCAAAACCTACACCGTAAACATTTATAAGAAACCCGTTACTTGGAACGGCACGGAAGTTGCAACCGCCTTTGCCGACGGCACCGGTACCTCTGCGGACCCGTATCGGATTGCCAATGCGGCACAGCTCAGATACTTTGCCGAAAACCTTGTCGATTCTTATTCCACTGCGTATATCAAACTTGTTGCGGATATCGATATGGGCAATAACGCTGTGGATTCGATGGGCGATGCGTCCACCGCTTTCAAAGCAACCTTTGACGGTGACAACCACACCATTTACAATTACAACTGCCAAGAATCCACAAAGGCTAACGCCGGTATCTTCTGTTATGTTAATGGCGGAACGATTAAAAATCTCCACTTTGTCAATGCAACAGTAGCAGATACGGGTTCCGCTACACAGGTCGGCGGTATCGCCGGCAAAATCTACGCCGGCCGTATTGAAAACTGCAGCTTTGACGGTGCGATCACCACCAATCACTGTAACTTCCTCGGTGGTATTGCGGGTATGTTGCAGGGCAGTCCTACGATTGTCGATTGCTGGACCACCGGTTCGATCACCGCGTCGGGCTATGCCCCCGGTGGTGTAGTTGGTGCTCATTACGGTTCCGGTACGGTCACCATCACCTCCTGCTGGAGCGCGATGAAACTTTGGGGCGGATCCGGAACCGATTCCAGCTCTAAAAACGCCGCCGGTATTATCCCCACCGGCGGCACGAATAGCACGCTGAACATCACCGATTGCTACTTTGTGGGAACAAACAACATGCCGTATCCCATCACCAAAAGTGTTACTGATGATACCTACACGGTAAATGTCGTAAATACCTATCACAAAAAAGGCTCTTATACGGGTACGTTGGCAGGTACGTACGGTACTGAGAAAACCGATGCTGATTTTGCAAGCACGGAAGAAACCGGCGTAGCAGCTCTGCTCAACACGGGCAAAACAACACCGGTATGGTCGGTCTGGAACGGTCTGCCGGTTCTTCACAACGGTTACGAATTCTCGCTTTCAGGCATCGAGGGCTTTACCTCCTCCACAAAAGAATATACCGTAACCTCAAAAGGTACGGCTACCTTTGGTGTTACGGACGTTTCCGACGAAACCACCGTTGTGGTATCGGCGGATAACGCATCGGCGCTCTCCTTTGCTAACGGCCTTTACACGGTAACCACCGGTGTAGGCGAAACGGTCGTTGTCACCGTTCTCGCAGAGGCAAACGGCCACGCAGCTACCTATACCGTTACGGTCCAGGACTATCGCTGGAACGGCCAGGCGGCAGAAGGCTTTGCCGACGGTAGCGGTACGCAAGCCGATCCGTATGAGATCGCACACGCTTCTCAGCTCAAACTGTTGGCAGATAATGTCAATGCCAAAACGGGACGCGATCTGTATTATGAACTGACTGCTGATATTGATCTCAGCGGCTATCAATGGACACCGATCGGCAACAGCAGCAGCTACTACTTCGCTGGCACCTTTGACGGCAATAATCACACCATTACCGGTTTAACCTTCGATACCAGCAGTACAACGCCCAACACGTCAACCGCTAATGCCGGTTTGTTTGGCGTAATAAGCGGCGCAACCATTAATGACCTCGCCGTTGAGGGTGTGGTTAAGTCGAACACAGGCACGGTAGGCGGTATCGCGGGCACTTGTTCGGGCGCTTCCCAAATAACCAACTGCCATTTCGCCGGTACCGTGCAAGGTGCAGGTTACAATTGGAGCGGAAGCATTGGTGGCCTTGTCGGAAACGTAACCAAGGACCTTTCGATAAGCGAATCCTCCTTCACCGGTGAAGTCCTCGGCAAGTATTCTTCACTTGATGTCACCACTGATGATGAAAATAACGTTAAAAATACCTATACTGCAAAATATGCGCCCGAAAACGTGGGCGGCTTAGTTGGCTGTGTCGGCGGCGGCGCCGGTGTCACAATAGAAGACAGTTACGTTGATGCCACAGTATCCGGTGGCGATGGTACCGGTGGTCTTGTCGGCACCGTGCAGGGTCATAACAATGATACAACCGTAACCATTGAAAGCTCGTATAGTGCAGGTACGGTTGACTCGATCAAAACCAATGCGAATCAGGGCGGCTTAGTTGGTTGGGTTCGCGATTCCGCTATCGATAACGACTCGACTCTTGCCCTTACAATGACCGATTGCTACAGCACAGTCAAGTTTACCGCTTCATATAGTAGCACAACGAAAGTTGGCGGATTGTTTGCCGGTGCGCGTCCGTACAGTGTAAAAGAGGATTTAGACGGCGATGGCGTAACGGAAACCACTGTTTATGACAGTGACGTTTCGGATGTGGTGGTCACTATCACCGATTGCTATTTTGCCGGAACAAATGCATATAGGCCCGTAGTTGCTTCTGTCACGTTCACTACTGAAGGCCCCATGATGCTCACATGGGGCGAAGGAACCGGCAACATCTATTACCTTACCGGATCCTATACGAATTCAACGGTTGTTTTCCCCGGCTCACTTACGGCTGCTGACTGCGAACGCAATGCAACTCAGTTTGCCGACGGCACGGTTTCCGATGCTCTCGGCGACGGTTGGGCAACCTCCACCAAGGGTTATCCGGTACGCAGTGACATCGTCATTCCGGAAAATGCGCTGGTAAGCGTCGGTACCGCTATCCGTACCCAGGGTACCACCGGTATGCGCTTCTACCTCAAGGCGAATGCGCAGCTCCAAAACGTCGAAGGTTTGAAAGAGTACGGCGGCTTGCTGATTAAAGGGGTCAACAACACCGAGGGTCTCTTCATCGGTAAAGACAAGACCAAGAGAGCGATTGCTTTCAACGAGACCACTGACAAGCACGTCCGTGAAAATATCACAGACGGCGATGTGACCTACAACTACTTCACCGCGCTTCTCAACATCACCACCGATGCGAACCTCGAAGAGGTGTACAACGCCAGAGCGTATGCACTGTTTGAGGATGATAAGGGTCAGGAGATCGTGGTATACAGCACGCTGATCAGCCAATTCCAAATCGGCGAAGGCGAAGACGCAGTAATCAAACCTTGCACGCTGTACAATCTTGCTGATGCAGTATTGGCGGATTATGACGCTGGAACTGTGGATCTCTATCCCAACGAAGTTGAGTATCTCGAGTCGATCGTAGCAAAAAAAAAACTGAGTTGAATAACACCTATTACAAACTGACTCAAGATAAAGAGCTGAACGTTGCGTACCTCGGTGGTTCGGTCACCTACGGAACAGGCTTGACCACCGAGGGGCTCAGCGTGGAAACCCATTCATGGCGTGCGTTGACGACCGAGTGGTTGAAAGAACAGTACCCCGATGCAAACATCACATCTAAGGCGGCTGCGATTGGCGGTACCGGTTCGATTTATGGAGCGCATCGTGTGCTGGCTGACTTAAACTTGAAAGAGGTTAAACCGGACCTCGTGTTCATTGAGCAAGCCATTAATGACGCGCTCGACGCGAGCTATAACTCAACGCCGGCCGCGTACATGGAGTCTATTATCAACACGATCTACGAGGAAGCACCGAATGCGGACATTGTGATCGTACTCACGTCCGATTATTGGCGCAGAGATACGATGTACGCTCAAAAGCTGGCACACATTGAGGTTGCGGAAGCATACGATATCCCGTACATCGACGTTGGTGCCCCGTTATGGCAACATATCGTAGCGGAAGCGGAAGAAAAGGGTGTCGCTGCACCGAATTACGATTCAACCCTCGAAAAAGAACAAAAAGTAGAGGATACCAACATTTGGTGGAAATATTTCGATGACTCGGTGCATCCGCGCTCGGCCGGTTACGCGAAATACGCAGAATACATTCAAGAAGCACTGGCAACTATGCTCGAAACGAGAATGTTCACGCCCGGCGCGTTGGTTCCTGCGTATAAACCCGAAAACACGTTGACCGACATGCCGGTAGCTCCGTATATCGATAACCTGCTCGGCGAAACCGCGCCGCAAGGTATCTCGATTCTGGAAAAAGCGAACGGTACATATTCGGTGTCGGCAGGTGCTTTCGCGTTCACCGAGGTTGGTGCGAAAGTCACCGTCAAGTTCTACGGTACGGATTTGAAACTCTGGATTAAAAACTGCGGCTCCGGCACCGGTATGTCCGGTACGCTGAAAGTAACGGTGGATGGCGCTGATCAATCCGTTGAATTCAAAGCGACCAACCATAAGGTAATGGACATCGCCTCTAATCTTAAGGCAGACACCGAACATACGGTGACGCTTGAATTGACGGATGCCGGCACGCACGAAAACGGTGTATCGAACATCTATATCCGCAACTTTATGATCAGCGGTGATGAGCAGCAGCGCGGTGTTACCTTAGTTTCGGAAAATTAACTTCTAATTGCATCTACAAAGGGGGACCTCACCAATGAATAAATTAGGTATTTTCATGAACTTCTGGGAGAAGAACTGGGATGCCGATCATAAGAAGTACATCGACAAAGCGGCAAAGATCGGTTTTGACATCCTGGAGTTCCAGGCTCAACCGCTGCTGGAAATGTCCGATGACCACATCCGTGAGCTCAGAAAACGCGCGGACGATGCAGGCATTGAGCTGACCTACAGCCTCGGCCTGGATCCCGCCTACGACGTCTCTTCACTGGATGAGGCCAAGCGTTTGGGCGGCGTGAAATATCTGCAGAACATCATCCGCAAGATGCACGTGGGCGGCGGCACGCTGCTCTCCGGTGTCAGTTATGCGGGTTGGGGTTGCCCCAATGTTGTTATGGACGACAAACGCCCCTATTTGGAGCAGTCGGTCAAGAGCATGAAAGAGATCATCAAAGTCGCCGAGGAGTGCGGTGTAACGTATTGCGTCGAAGCGGTTAACCGTTTCGAGACCTGCATCATCAACACCGCCGCCGAAGCACTCGATTACGTTGCTCGCATCGACAGCCCGAACATTGGCGTACTTTTGGATACCTATCACATGAACATCGAAGAGAACAACATCGGCGATGCGATCCGCCTGGTTGGTAATAAGCTCACCAGCTTCCACACCGGCGAGAACAACCGTACCGCTCCCGGTCGCGGCCACTTGGATTGGGACGAGATCTTCGGTGCTCTGGCAGACATCAATTATAAAGGCCGCATTGTGTCTGAGCCGTTTGTTATGCAGGGCGGCGAAGTCGGTCGCGACATTCACGTGTTCCGCGATCTGGTTGAGAACCCCTGCGAAGCCACCATCGATGCCGAAGCAGCGTATCTGCTGAACTTCGAAAAAGAGATGTTGAAGAAACACGGCATGGCGTAACCTTTTAAAACGATAATAGAGGCCCCGCACACTCGTGGCGAGTGTGCGGGGTACTCAAGTCTTGAACCCGGCATGTAAAAGCAGGGGATAGGCAATTGTTACTTAAGGTTTATGTGTGTTTATTCTTATGTTTTTCAATTTTGAAATTGGGCAACATATTACAGCATCTTGCCAACATTTTTAGTTGCAAATTATAAATCTATCTGTTATAATAGTTGCGAATAGATTTCATAGGTGTTTTTGCGTGTTGCCAAATCTCTTGTGTGGCAAACAAATCGCGCTTACTTTTTGGAGGTAACGGAAATGAAGAGAGAATATACGAAACCCTTAGTTACCGTTGTTACGTTGATTGCTGATCGTCACATTGCGAATCCCTTGTGGGAAGACTATAACTCCGACAACGATATTTTCGTTGGCGAGGATGAACTGGAGTAAACGCGTTTCTTTGATCCGGTTCTGTGTCGCTTGTCAGTAAACGTGCATCGGAATATCACAGTTGTGATTCGCACGGTTTAATTTCCCCCGTCGGTAACGGGTCAAATGTAATGATTGTAAAAACAACAACCCAAGCGTTTATAACGCTTGGGTTGTTTTGCTTGGTGTACCAATAAACCCCCAGTTTTACTGGGGGAGAAGAAAAACTTTAGTAA
>CAYVDQ010000060.1:0-7461 GCA_964450615.1 uncultured Eubacteriales bacterium
ATATCCTACGACAGGGCTTTTATTTCCGTGTCTATTTTACTGGGAGCAGTCCATCACTTCCGCAGGGGCTTTCTTTATCGGATCAGTTGTGCGCTTTCTGTTTGGTGAACGCCACCGTACAGCCGCTCATCAGAACGAGCACCGCCCACAGCCACGCATAGCTGTTCTCACCGGTCGGAGGGATCTCGGTAGCGGGTCCCTCCACCACCTTATTCAGCTCCTCGATCGCCGCAACAGCCGCGTTCAGCTTTGCCTTAACGGCTTCGGCGATCAACGCCTTCACGTCGTCGGCAAGTGCGTCGTACGCTTCCTTCGCCGCCGCTACCGCCTCGGCATCCGCCTTGGTAACGGTTTCCGGCAGGGCGTTGATCAGCGCCGCCACCTTATCTGCCTCTGCTTGCTTCATGGCAAGCTCCGCCTCCGCAGTCCAGGTGAACGCATCGGAGGTAAGGATATCGCCCTCCGCATAGGTCACTTTACAGCGATAGGTCTTGCCGACCTCACGCTCTGACAGCGTATCGGTCGTCTGTCCGGCGATCGCCTCATATCTGATCACCCACGCCTTGACCTTGGTGTCGATCGAAATATACAGATAATACGTTCCGTCTTCCAAGATCGCGATCTCATAGAAGCCGTCGTCATTCGCGCTGTCAGGACCGTTGAAATACACTTCGTTATCCACATTTTCAAGGCCGAGATACTCGTCCTCCGACAGTTCCTCCGACAACTGCAGCCTGACGATATCGCCCGCCTCGGCCTCGATCACGAAATAACCGTAATCGCCGTAGGAATCGGGGGTTGCCGTCCACATACCGGTGGCGGCATCGTAGTCGGAGCTCCCGTCGTCGTATTCAAACACGGTCGCCGTATCGGTGGTGACGGCCGTTTCCTTTTGCACGTACCACTGATAGCCGTCCACGTCCTTTTCAAAATTCACCTTGACTGCGGGAGCAGCCGCCGTCGGCTGTTGAACGAAAGCCGGAACCATTTCCACAAAAGCGGCGGTAAGCATGACACCGTCCGTATAGGTCACCACGCAGGCATACGTCGTACACTTCTCATACGCGGTCAGCGTATCGGTGGTTTGATCGGTCAGCTTTTGATCCAATATCGCTCGGCCTGCAAAAACCGTAAAGGTGCTGTTCGCCCCGTAGGTGGCTATGCCCAGCTCGTATATATCATCGTCCGAAACGGTGTATACCAGCATGTTGCCGCTTTCCACCGCATCTACAACATTGCCCGTATTTTGTCCCGTAAAATAGGAGAAGCTCCCATTCATCGCATCCGTACACGTGACGGTGAGCGTATCTCCCGCCTGCAACGAAACCGAAAACAGATCGTAGCCCCACATACCACTAAAGGACATCGGATCGGTATTGCTCCATGCGCCGTCCTCATAGATCGCGTCACCTATGGCACCCTCGACGTCGTCATCGGTAATGGGCTGTCCATCGATTTTGACCGTGTACCACTCATAGGTCTTAACATCCTCGGCAAAGGAAACCGTTACGGAGGGGTCACCGACCGTGGGCTGCTTAATAATAGCCGGCTCCATTTTGACAAAGTTCGAGGTCAAAGCGATACCGTTCTTGAACGTCACCACGCAAGCGTACGTAGCGTTTTTATCGTACTTGGTCATGGTAGCAGCGGTCTGGCCGTCCACCTTGGTGTCCACCACATCGGTCGTCACCTTGAAAGTAAAGGTGCTGTCAGCGCCGTCGGTAGTCAAACAGACTTCGTACTCATAGTCGTACGTAATGGTATACACCAACGCGCCGTTTTTCTCTTCCGGCTGAACATACTCAAAAGAAAGAAGCGGACTTTCAACCGGATCCAGCGCGTCCGAGGACGTGACCGTAAGCACGTCCCCCGCTTTCAGCGGAAGCGTAAACGGGTTGTATGCATAAGTACCGTCGTTGTTATCGTTGCCGCCGACACTCCAGGTACCGGAAACGGCGTCGTAATCGCTGCCCCAGTTTCGCCCGATACGTTCTTCCGTGATCGCCACGGAGCTGCGCTTTGCCGTATACCACTGGTAAGAGGAAACCTCATCCGGTCTGTTCACCTCAACCGTGGGATCCGCCGCCGTCGGGTGCTCCGTGATCCCGTAATACGGCGCAACCGTCACGGCAAAGCCGTCCTCCGTCCTACCATAATCATACAACGCCAGCGTATAGGTCTCACCGGCGGTCAGCGTGTAGACGGCGTAGAACTCCCATCCGTCATAATCGTCCTCGTTACCGGCGATACAATCCGGAGACTCCCAGTCTTCACCCCATATTCCCCGCAGCCACGGATCCGTGCTCGTTACCGCCGCAGAGGAAAACACATAGTCGCCCGTTTCGGCAGGGGTAAAGGACACGTACGAGAGAAACTGCCCCGGAACGACCGTCACGGGTGCCGCCTGTGTCAGCACCGAAACGGTTGCGGCACTCACCGTAACGGCGGCACCGGCCGCAGAAGCGTTGGTATCCTCTATCGTCAGCGTATATTGCTCGCCGCCGGTCAGGTAATATACCCAACAAAAGCCATCCGATGCTTCATGCGAATAACCGTAGTCTTCCAAATAAATCGGCTCGGCTTGCGAGTCGACCGTTATCCCGATCCACGGACTCACCGGTTCGGTGGGATCCACCGATACGACGTGCCATTCATACAGACCGGTCTGTGCCGGCGTAAAGGTGACGTCTACTTCCCCGTCGCCCGGAATCACCGTGAGCGGTGTGCCCGGCGTCAGCGCCGGCGTATCCGCCAGCACGAGCATCGGTACTGCGCACAGCAATAATGCCACTGCAGACAATACACTTACCAGCTTTTTCAGTTTCATAACAGGTCCTCCTTCGATATTTCTTGTACGATTTTATAGTATCGTAAAACGAAAACGGTGTCAATAATTTGCACGCGGTTTTTTCGGTTTTTTACGAAGAAAAACTCCCCCGAAAAATTACGTTTTAGAAGGTTTCGTCGGGATTTCACTGATAAGCGTGAACACTACGATCATCGCACCGCCGACAAGCTGCCACGGCGTGACAGGCTCTAAAAGCACCGTCACCGACAGCACGATCGCGGTCAGCGGATCAAGGTAGCTGAGCAACGCAATTTTATGTCCGGGCAAGTCTTTGACGGAGGAGAAATACAAGCAATAGGTAATGCCGGTATGAATAACGCCCACGATCACCAGCGCGACCCAACCGTCGGACTCCAGCGTACCGACGGTGACGCCGCCGGTGCACAGGACATACGGGATCAGCACCGCTATCGCGGCAATAAACTGCCAGAACGTGCGCTGGATACCGGCAACCTCTTTAATGCTTTTATTCAGCAGGATCACCGTCGCGTATAAAACGGCCGCACCTAACCCGAACAGAATTCCCGTCAGACGCGCCGCGCCGAGGTCGGTCACACCGATCACCAGAACCAGTCCGACGGTAGAGAAAACAAAACAGATCAGCCGTTTCGCCGTCAGCCGTTCGCGAAACAGGAGAGGGCTGAGCGCCATCACGATTACCGGTGCAAAATAATAGCTCAGTGTCGCAACCGAGATGGTGGTATACCGATAGGCTTCAAACAATAAGATCCAGTTGACACCCATCGCCGCGCCCGAAAGCAGTAACAGCGGCAGTTCTTTTCGCACCGCGCGGATATGAAAGCCCTCGCGGGTGACGGCCAAATACCCGGCAAGCAGAACCGCCGCCATCACGGCGCGGTATAACGCCAGCTCACCGGAGGGCAGCGGAATATGCCGCACAAATACGCCAAGCGTACCGAAGATCAGCATCGACACGATCAGCCTCAGCGTCGCATTCATTTTTATTTTCATATTGCTTTCACCAACACCTTGAAGCCTTGCTTTAATGGGTGAGCAACAGCATCGCCACAAACAACAGCGCGATGACCCACGAGCTGCCCTTGATCTTCTTGATATCCCCGCAAAACACGCTGATCACAATATACGAAAGCAGCCCAAACGCGATGCCGTACGAGATGTTATAGGTGAACGGCATCACGGCAAGCGTGAGAAACGCCGGAACCGATACCTTAAAATTGTCCCACTCAATGTTCTTGATGGAGCCCATCATCAGAAGCCCCACGTAGATCAGTGCCGCGGCGGTAGCACAGCCGGGAATAAGCTGTGCGATCGGGCTCAAAAACATCGCAATGAAGAAAAAGATGCCGCAGAAAATTGAGGTAAGACCGGTGCGGCCGCCTGCCGCAACGCCCGCGTTGACCTCGCTGAAGGTGGTCACGGTCGAGGTGCCGCACAGTGCGCCGACGGTGGTGGCGATGGCATCGGAGAGCATACCGCGATTCATGTTCAGCGGCTCACCGTTCTCGTCCAACAGATCGGCGCGCTCACAGGCGGCGTACAGCGTGCCCAGCGTATCAAACATATCCACCATACAAAAGGCGAGCGCTGTCGTCACGATCGTCAGGATCAGATTTGCACTGCCGTGCTGCGCCGTATAGGCGGAAAAATCAAAGCCGTCGGTCAGCACTTTGAACAGCGACTGAGAACGGAATTCCCCAAACGCCTCCAAGGGGCTCACGAATTGAATATCAAGCTGTGCGTAAAACCCGTCCACGGTAAGGCCCAGCAGATAGTACAGTGCCATGCCGCCGAGGATACCGATCAGGACCGCACCGCGCACGTTCTTGTGACTCATGATGACGATCGCTAAAAAGGTACACAGCGTCACGACCATCGGCATGATATCGCCCCAGCTTTGGCTGAGCAGGTTAAACGACGCCAGATCCACGCAGGTGGACTCATCCGGCACCACGATACCCGCGTTTTGCAGTCCCAACAGCGCAATAAACAAACCGATACCGGAGGGAATGGCGACCCTCACCGCGTCCGGTAACGCATCAAATATCCTTTTACGCAGACCGGTCACCGTCAGCAGAATAAAGACGATACCCTCGATCAGGATCAGCACCAGCGCGTTGGCATACGACAACCCGAACCCAATACAAACCGTATACACGAAAAACGCGTTAAGCCCCATACCGCTTGCCTGTGCGAGCGGCAGGTTGGCAAGCAATCCCGCCAGCATCGTTCCCGCGACCGCCGAGATCGCCGTTGCAATGTAGATCGCGCCGTAGGAAACCCCCAAGGGGTTAGAACCGTCGCCAAAGGGATCGGCAAACATATTCGCGTTTACCATCAGTATGTACACCATCGCGAAGAAGGTGGTCATACCCGCGATACATTCCGTTTTGACCGTCGTACCGCGCTCTTTTAATTTGAAAAACCGTTCCATACCCGTACTCCTTTTGACCGTCCTTTAATTCGTTGTACGCTTTGCTTTTTGTCTTTTAAATCCCACGACAGGCACCGTTCGCCTCAAGGACGTATTCTGTGTGTATTGTACCTTTTTCGCCTTGCTTTGTCAATGTTCGTGCATTTGACAAACGTTCTATACTTTATTATAATGAAATTACAAGTTAGTAAGGGGTGTGTTAAAGATGAGAAAACTGTTGTGTGCACTGTTAGCGTTACTGATGCTGCTGAGCATTGTCGGTTGCGGCAAGGACGATTCCGCCGACACCACGACCGACGCCGTCGAAGCGGGGGCGGTCGCCTTCACGGCAGCCGAAGCCGTCTTTGAAGAAGGCACCAAGGTCACCGCCGAAACGGTTACCGCCGGCGAGGTGTACGAGCGTGCCAAGACCGCTGTAAAAGCCGCTGCACCCGTCGCTCAAAAGTTCACCGTCTTTGAATTCAACGCCGTCAAGGACGAGGTCAAGGTACAGCCAAACGGCAAGCTCGCCGTGACCTTCCGTATTCCCGACGATTACAGCAATAACGTCAAAATCCTGTACGTCGCGGATGACGGCACCACCGAGGAGATTACCGCCACCGTCAACGCGGGCGAGCGCACCGTCGTGGCGGAGCTTGCTCATTTCAGCACCTACGTGCTGATCGATCTGGGTGAAACGGAAGGTGAAGGTACGACCACTACAGCGGAGATCGCTACGACCACCGAAGCGACAACGACTGAAACCGAATCCACGACTGCCACGACAAAGCCTACTGCCGCAACGACGGCAATCGCAACCACCACGACGACAAAGGCAACCACCACGACGACCAAAGCGTCCTACTCCGCCTTCAAATCGTCGAACTGGCTGTTCCGCGTCATTGTCAACGATGGCGGACAATTCTGCAAATCCTACACCTTGGCGCTGAGCGACGGCGACCCGCGGATCGGCGAGGCGGTCGCCAGCCCCTATGAGGAGATGGTCCCGCCGGAATATCAGGACCAGGAAAAACCGGATTTTGAATTCGGCGGTATTCAGTGGTATAACGGCGCCGGCGGTGCCACCCCGCTTTCCTCTGTTACGGAAAACGGAGACACCGTCACGCTGATCGATGAAGACGGCAAACAGTTGGTACTCACCCGCACCGGCGAAACGACTGCGAAAGTGGTATCCAACACCATCGCCATCAACGTCAAAGCCGGCGATGTCTTCACAGCAACCAAATGATCCACAATCGTTAAAACGAGCGATGGGTAAAAACCCATCGCTCGTTTTTTGTTTGTTCCTAAAGGCTATTGTATCGTCTTTTCCTCAAATTCCGTTTGCGGTACCGCTTGTTCATCGTGGCGAGCCTCTCTAACAGGCACCGCTTTGATCATTTGCGCCACGGCGTCCCCCAAGAGCTTGACCCCTTCTTCGTTAGGGTGGATCATATCGTCCCGAAGATAGCGTTCTTTCTCTTTGTATATAAGCGAAAACAGGTCGTTGATACGAATATCCTCATCTTTAAACGCTTCCAACACGGCGGCGTTGTAACGAACGATATCCGAATTCTTGTGTGCCGGCGGCATCGGTCCCGGCAACGCATCCTTTTCATCACTGACAGGCGTTGTGGTGGCAAAGATCAACGTAGCACCCGTACTCTTCAGAACGCGAAGAATTTTCTTCATGTTCCGAACGTACTCGTCGAGCGATATAAAACAGCCGTCCTCTTTATACAAGATGGCGGTGTCCCACAGTCCCGCATTGAAATGAATGATATCCGGAGGCGGGAATTGTGTCAACCAAAACCGAAGGCTGTTAAGAACAAAGGAAGAAAACCGACAGTTATCCTTCGGCGCATATACCGTATAGGCATCCCCCAATCTCGCCTGTACCTCTTTTTCGTAAAACATCCGTATGGAATCACCGATCAAAAGCACGTTCATTGTAAAACCCCTTCTTCATCCAACCACTCCCACTCGCTCCCGAAAAACACAACTTAAACAATTTTGCTTGAGCGTTTTCGCTTGTGAGATTTATAGTATCTGTATTATCCATAGGATATGGACTATTAGGTTTTTCGTTGCCATAGTGTTGCCACGCTGACCAGAGTATTATAATGAATCTGTTTTCAAAATTCAAGGGATTTGCATAATTTCATCGTTATCTGCCCCGATATTCCGCTTTCAGCACTTCAGCCATTTCTTCGGGTGACTC
>CAYVDQ010000061.1:0-7441 GCA_964450615.1 uncultured Eubacteriales bacterium
TTCACTGCCATCATATGACACGGGAGGTTTTGTGTGCTATGCTTTTTCGTCTTCAGCTTTCATTGGATCGGCTATACCGAGTGCTTGATCCACTAACGCTTGCAACTCCGGATGTTGCCGATAAGCATCAATCAAGAGCACTTCACGGTCGGTCAATGTCGGTTTCGGTAGTAATGTGATCGGTGTTGTATCGCGCAACACGTGATGAGTCTTGCGTTCTTTGCCGAGTTCTTGCAGAGGATCCGACACATTGCGTCCCAAGAGATAGTCCAATGACACTTCAAAATATTCTGCAATCATTTTGGCAATTTCCATACCAGGTGTGGTATCGATCCCCTGTTTGTAGTTCTTATGCCAGTGGGATACTAATCCTTTGCTAAACCCGATTTCCTCGCTTGCTTTCGAGGGGGAAATCCCTTTATGCGCGCAAAGCATTTTATATCTTTCAAAAAACATGCTCGCACCTCCAAAAAAATTACAATAACACTTGACAAGTTCAAAATATTGCTCTATAATATGAGAGAAGAGCAAAACATTAAACTTGCTTACCGATTATTTTGTGTTTAGAAATATCATACCATGAAACGGAAAAGGATTCAACCATCTTTTTTTGTGGGAGGGTAAACGATGTATAGGTATATACCAGTTGAGGAGGAGCAGTATGCACCGGAAGTGGGGCAGTATCGAACATATGGAATTTACGTTGAAAATGAAGATGGGAACAGGGTGATGATGCTTTCGGATATTTCGACAGATCAACAAGTGGTGTCGGAAATTGCTGAGCGATGTACAAACGGTCACCTGGCACCTGAGCATCTACGTGACGTGGTGTTGAACACGATATAGTAAAGAAGCCGTGCGAGAGATGCACGGCTTTTTTATAGGCGTGTCAGCTTGGCAAAAGTTGCCATCACCTTCTTTTGGCCAACCTTATCAAAGGTAATCGTTAAGAGCGTATCGTTGCCCATCGGTTGTACGGCTTGAATGGTACCGGTGCCAAACACCTTGTGACTGACTTGTTCACCGACTTGCCATTGTTCTTTGTTTGCTTTGGTGGCGGAGTTGCTTGCCGAGATTCCGCCGCCCGTATAGCTGCTTTGAAAAGAAGCTTTCGTAGGAGCAGTGAACGTGGAACGGGGAGGAGTGTAGGGTGAAGAATACGAAGAAGAAAACGATCGGGGCCGATAGGCAGACACATTTTCGTGACACTTAACTAACTCCTCGGGAATGTCTTGCAAAAAGCGGGAGGGACGGTTACGTGTTGTAGAACCGTATAACAGACGACTGCCGGCTGTTGTAATAAACAACTCTTGTTTGGCGCGTGTGATTGCGACGTAGCACAAACGGCGATCTTCTTCCACCTCTTCGGGTATAAACATGGTTTGCACACCGGGGAAGATGCCATCCTCAAACCCGGGAAGAAACACCACGGGGAACTCCAATCCTTTGGCGGCGTGCATGGTCATTAAAACCATGGCATCCGCGCCGGCATCGTAGTTGTCTATGTCGGTCATCAGTGCGTTTTCTTCCAAGAAGCCTGCAAGCGTTGGTTCGGTATCCTCGCAGGACTTTTCATAAGACTGAATGGAAGAAGCCAACTCATTGAGATTATCCACGCGATCCGCCTCGGCATCACCGGCAGCCTGCCACATGGCAAGATAGCCTGAGCGTTCCAACACGTAGGTGTACAGTTGGTGCAACGAGATCTCACCGCTTTCCGCTTCGTCGCGTAAGGCGTTCATCATTTGAATAAAGGGGAGGATCTTATTGGCTGAACGGCTGAGATCCGCATAGGTATCCGCTGCCGACAGCACCTCATATAACGAGATCCCCTGCTGATCTGCGAGGAGCGTTGCTTTATCAATGGTGGTATCGCCGATCCCGCGTTTTGGCTCGTTGATGATACGCTTTAAGCTCACGCGATCTTCCGGATTGTTGATGACACGCAGATAGGCGATCATGTCGCGTACTTCCTTGGTGTCGTTAAAACGATGACCGCCGATGATACGGTAAGGAATACCGCTTTTAACTAATGCACGTTCAATGGCATTGGATTGCGCGTTGGCGCGGTACAGCACAGCCATATCACGGTAGCGATAGTTACCGGTTGCCACTTTATCAAAGACCTTTTGTGCGATGAAACGACCTTCCTCGTCTTCGTTTTCGAGGGCATGCCACTGTAACAATTCACCTTTTGCGTTTTTCGTCCACAGTGTTTTACCTTTTCGGTTAATGTTTTTGGCAATCACCGCGTTTGCTGCATCCAGGATATTCTGTGTCGAACGATAATTCTGCTCCAGGCGGATAACGGTACAGTTCGGGAACTGATCTTCAAACTCCAAAATATTCTTGACCGTTGCACCGCGGAACTTGTATATACTTTGATCATCATCACCGACGACGCAGAGATTTTGACTCTTTTGCGCCAATAGACTCACAAAGCGGTACTGTGCGTGGTTGGTGTCCTGATACTCGTCGATCATCAGATAGTGGTATCGATTTTGATATTTCTGCAGTACAGCCTCATTGGTTTCAAACAACTCAACGGTTTTGCAAAGCAGATCGTCAAAGTCCATTGCATCTGCCTCATGCAAGCGTTTTTGATACAATGCATAGCAATCGGCTACCTTTTTAAGACGGAAATCATTGCCTGCCGAAAGTGCGAACTCCTCCGGAGAAATCAGCGCATCTTTCGCGCGGCTGATCTCATTTAAGATCTGCTTGTGCCCGATAACGCGCTCCTCAATGTTCAACGACTTCATACACTCTTTCATGAGTCGACGGCTGTCATCGGTATCGTAGATGGTGAAATGTGACGAATATCCGAGCGTTTCACCGTCTGTACGAAGAATACGCGCACAGAATGAATGGAAGGTGCCTGCCATTACTTGCTCGCCCTCGCCGCCCAACATGCAGGAGAGCCGTTCCTTAAGTTCGCCTGCCGCCTTGTTGGTGAAGGTGATGGCAAGAATGCGCCACGCAGGACACGGATCCACAGCACATAAGCGGATGATACGTTCATCAGTGGGATCGACACCGTCTGCACAGCGGCGAAGCGCTTCCTTCTCTTCGGTAGTGAGAGTGGGGAGGATGTTGCTTGTGTAGGCCTTGCCGTACCGCACCATATTTGCGATTCGATTGACCAGTACGGTCGTTTTACCGCTTCCGGCACCGGCGAGAATCAAGAGCGGACCTTCTGTATGAAACACTGCTTGCTTTTGCGGTGCATTCATACGGGAAAATTCACGCTCTAGAATGCGGCGGCGCAGGGAGAGAAGAGTTTGAGTATCCATGACGATCGTCCTTTTCAATAAATAAAGGCGGGGAAGGATTCCCCGCCTTATCGTGATTTAACCGAATAATGTCAGCAAGACACCCGCAGCAACTGCCGAACCAATCACACCTGCCACGTTGGGACCCATAGCGTGCATCAACAGGAAGTTGCCCGGGTTTTCGCTTTGCCCAACTTTTTGCGCAACGCGCGCAGCCATCGGTACGGCGGAAACGCCGGCGGAGCCGATTAGCGGGTTCACCTTTCCGCCGGTCAGTACATACATCAGCTTGCCGAGCAGAACGCCGCCGGCTGTACCCATACAGAACGCAACCAAACCAAGGCAGATGATCAAGAGAGTTTTCGGTTGCAAGAAGGTGTGAGCATTCGCCGTAGCACCGACTGTCACACCGAGCATAATGGTGATAATGTTCATCAACTCATTTTGAGCCGTCTTGGACAGACGATCGACCACGCCGCTTTCGCGGAACAGGTTACCGAGCATCAACATACCGATCAGCGGTGCGGCGCTGGGCAACAGCAATACGCAGAGGATGGTAACGAAGATGGGGAAAAGGATCTTTTCTGTTTTGGAAACGGTACGAAGCTGGGTCATCACGACCGAACGTTCCTTCTTGGTTGTCAGCGCTTTCATGATAGGCGGCTGAATAATAGGAACCAGTGCCATATAGGAATACGCCGCGACTGCAATAGCGCCGAGCAAATGCGGGGCGAGTTTCGATGTTAAGAAGATGGCAGTTGGTCCATCGGCACCGCCGATAATACCGATAGAAGCGGCCTCCTGTGCCGTGAACGCAATATTCATTTCATCAGCAAAGGGGAGCAAGCCCATTAAACGGGCACCGAGGAAGGTGACAAAGATACCAAGCTGTGCGGCAGCACCCAATAAAAAGCTCTTGGGATTGGATAACAGCGGACCGAAATCCGTCATACAACCGATACCGAGGAAGATCAGCGGGGGATAAATGCCGAACTTAACACCTTGATACAAATACCAAAGCAGACCACCTTGCTCAAAGTGTTCCCAGTAAGGGACAAGCGCACGTGCCGTGCCGTCAGCCTCGCGTTCTACTTTATACAGCTTAGTATCCAGTTTCAGAACCTCAACACCGTTCTCATTCGTGTAGATATAGGCTTCATATTCATCCGAAAGGGTAACATAGTTTACAGAAACCGGATAATTTTGTTCGTATGTACCATCGACGTAGGCGGCCAATTCTTGATCGGTAAACTCGACCAAAGAATTTTGTTGCGGATCCATGACGCCGCTGAGCGGCAGATTCACCAGCAACATACCAAAGGCGATGGGGAGGAGCAACAGAGGCTCGTATTGTTTCTTTATTGCCAGATACATCAGCACGCAGGCGATGCCGATCATAATCAGATTCTTCCAGCCGCCGTTTTCAAAATTAAACAGACGGGCGAAACCGGATTCTTCCCAAATTTGTGCAAAGGCTTCCCAAAAGCTCATTTCGTCTACCTCTCTTAAAACGACTGTGTATTTTCGGCAATACCGGCAGCCGCCCAAACAGGACGTGCATTGGTATGCGCGGGGCGGATACGGCGAATGGCATATTGTCCGTCGGACATAGCGGCAATCGCAGCAGCAATGACCGCAACGACTTCGTCAGGAACACCGTCTTCCACAATAGGTACGGATGCCGCAGAAACGTTCGCGGGAACTGCGTCGGCAGTTTGTTCGTTCGTGTTGCCACCTTTGCGGGCGACAAGGCCGAACAGCCAGAAAATACAGGTTAACAGCAGTAACGCTGTAAACACGACGGTCAAGCCGATTAACACCGTCATACCGGCTTCGGAAAGAAGTGCGTTGGTGTTGGCGGTGGCAGTCAAAACACAGTTCATACGATTACCCCATTTCTCTTAGAACAAGACAAAATCAATCACAATCTAACCCATCATAAAAGTTAATATAAGTATACCGCAAAGAAGATCAAATTGCAATGGATTTACCACAAAAAACGGAGAAAAATCGGTCAATAAACTTGAACTAATCGGAAATGTGAGGTATACTGATTCCAAAGAGGTGATCCTTATGAAATATATCGTATTGCTGTGTGACGGTATGGCTGACCGTCCCTCTGACGAATTACAGGGTAAAACGCCCATGCAGTTGGCATACAAGCCGTATATGGATAATTTGTCGGCCATGTCTGAAGTTGGAACGGTGAAGACTGTTCCGGACGGCATGTCTCCGGGCAGTGATGTTGCTAACTTGTCGGTGCTTGGATATCGCCCTAAAGAGTGCTACACCGGTCGATCACCGTTGGAAGCGGCGAATATCGGCATTAAACTTAGCGATGATGATATTGCGTTTCGTTGCAATCTGGTGACGTTATCGGATGCAGCTGTCTATGAAGATAAGACGATGGATGACTATTGTGCCGGTGATATTCACACCGCCGAGGCAGATGAGATCATCCGTACCGTACAGGAAGCATTCGGAGGCGGTGAGTTTGATTTTTATACCGGAACGGCGTACCGTCACTGCTTAGTGTGGCATGGCGGAAAAACGAAACTCGGCACACTGACACCGCCTCACGACATTTCCGGCAGAGTGATCGATAAATATCTCCCGGTAGAACCGACAGCCGCGCCGCTTTATGAGATGATGCGTCGCAGTACGGAATTGTTGCGTAATCACCCTGTCAATGTCAGCCGCCGCGCAAAAGGGCTAAATCCCGCTAATGCAATCTGGCTGTGGGGTTACGGTAAACGTCCGCAGCTTGAACGGTTTGAGGATCGTTTCGGCGTAAAGGGTGCCATGGTATCTGCCGTTGACCTGCTCAAAGGAATTGCTCGTTTGACAGATATGCAGGTGTGCGAAGTTGAGGGCGCTACCGGATATCTTGACACCAATTTCAGCGGTAAGATGGAGGCCGCATGTGAGGCACTGAAAACCAATGATTTGGTATATATTCATGTGGAAGCACCGGATGAGTGCGGTCACCGTGGCGAATCGCAAAACAAGGTGAAAGCGATTGAGGAAATTGACCGTCAGATCTTAGGACCGCTTTTAGAGAAGATGAAGACGATTGACGACGTGTCGATCATGATTCTGCCCGATCACCCGACTCCGCTTTCCATCCGTACCCATTCTTCCGAACCGGTACCGTATTTACTGTATCGCAGTAACGCAAAACAAGATAGCGGTATCAGCAGCTTTACGGAAGAAACGGCGGCATCAACCGGTAATACGGTTGATGAAGGCGCTGATATGATGCGTAAGCTGTTAAGCTGATCTATATTCACAAAGAACCCCCCGACGGTATCATACCGTCGGGGGGTTTGTTATGCGTTCTTATTTGAACTTTTTGCGAGCCACGTAGGTGGTGTGCAGGCAATGATGCGCTTTGTGACCGCCGATACCGTCATCAAAGAACTCCTCATAGAGTTTCTTGATAACCGGAGATTCGTGGGATTTGCGCAACGTCATTGCTTCGTCCTGATCGTACAGGGCTTTGGCACGCAGAGCCTTCAGATCTGTGAAGTTACGGACAGATGCAGGCTGGATGGGCTGACCGCCGCCGTTGACACAGCCGCCGGGGCAACACATGATCTCAACGAAATGCCAAGGAGCCGTACCGCTCTTGATCTGATCCATAATGTAGTTCGCGTTGGCAATGCCGCTTGCGACAGCAACCTTCACTTCCATGCCGGCGATGTTGTAGGTAGCTTCTTTCAAACCGTCAGTGCCGCGCACCTCGTGGAACTCGATATCCTTGTTATCCTTCTCAGTCAACCAGTCATTCGCGGTACGCAGAGCAGCTTCCATAACGCCACCGGTCGCACCGAAGATAACCGCAGCACCGGTATCCTCACCCAGAGGTGCGTCGAATTCTTCATCGGGGAGCAGGTCAAACTTGATACCGGCACGGTCAATCATAGTAGCAAGCTCGCGGGTGGTGATAACGTGATCAATATCCGCCACACCGGCAGCGTTCTGATTGTCACGGCCGCACTCGAATTTCTTCGCCGTGCAGGGCATGACGGATACGTTGACGATATCCTTGGGATCAATGCCCATCTTCTGAGCGTAGTAGGTCTTAATAACCGCACCGCTCATCTGCTGAGGTGATTTGCAGGAGGACAGATGATCCAGCTGATCCGGATAGTAGTACTCCGCAAACT